>NZ_WIWK01000056.1:0-37350 GCF_009600165.1 Pseudomonas sp. FSL R10-0399 | reverse complement strand
GGCACCGCGAGCTAGCAGCTTGCCGTCCACCCCTCTCACCTAACACCTTAACTCCAACGAAGACACAAGCGAGCTTGTCTCGCGATCTTTTTTAAGGTCAAAAGATCGCGAGGCAAGCTCGCTCCTACAGGGATTTAAGTAGCCAGAATGCACAAAGGCCACCCGAAGGTGGCCTTTGCCTGGTGTAGCAATCAGTTAAGCGCGTGGCTTACTTGACAGCCCAACCGGTCAGCTCGGCCAAGGCCTTGCCGATGTCTGCCAGCGAACGCACGGTTTTTACGCCTGCGTCTTGCAGAGCAGCAAACTTCTCGTCTGCAGTGCCCTTGCCGCCAGAGATGATTGCGCCAGCATGGCCCATGCGCTTGCCTGGAGGGGCAGTCACACCAGCGATGTAGGAAACAACTGGCTTGGTCACGTGTGCCTTGATGTAGGCAGCCGCTTCTTCTTCAGCCGAACCGCCGATCTCACCGATCATGACGATCGCTTCGGTCTTCGGGTCTTCCTGGAACAGTTTCAGGATGTCGATGAAGTTCGAGCCTGGGATCGGGTCACCACCGATACCTACACACGTCGACTGACCAAAACCGGCGTCAGTGGTTTGCTTCACAGCTTCGTAAGTCAGGGTGCCGGAACGCGACACGATGCCTACTTTGCCTGGCAAGTGAATGTGACCTGGCATGATGCCGATCTTGCACTCGCCCGGGGTGATCACGCCTGGGCAGTTAGGGCCGATCAGGGTAACACCCAGCTCGTCGCACTTAACTTTAGCGTCCAGCATGTCCAGGGTAGGAATGCCTTCGGTGATGCAAACGATCAGCTTGATGCCGCCGAACGCTGCTTCAAGGATGGAGTCCTTGCAGAAAGGAGCCGGAACGTAGATCACGCTGGCGGTGGCGCCAGTGGCAGCTACAGCGTCTTTCACGGTGTTGAACACTGGCAGACCCAGGTGCTCGGTGCCGCCTTTACCCGGAGTTACGCCGCCAACCATCTTGGTGCCGTACTCGATGGCTTGCTGGGTGTGGAAGCTACCTTGCGAACCAGTGATGCCCTGGCAGATAACTTTGGTGTCTTTATTGATCAGGACGCTCATTACTTGCCCTCCGCAGCTTTAACAACTTGTTGAGCAGCGTCGGTCAAGCTGGTAGCAGCGATGATGTTCAGGCCGCTGTCTGCCAGTACTTTAGCGCCCAGTTCAGCGTTGTTGCCTTCAAGGCGCACAACCACCGGGATTTTCACGCCGACTTCTTTCACTGCGCCGATGATGCCTTCAGCAATCATGTCGCAACGAACGATGCCGCCGAAAATGTTAACCAGTACTGCCGCGACATTGCTGTCGGACAGAATGATTTTGAACGCTTCAGTTACGCGTTCTTTGGTTGCGCCGCCACCTACGTCGAGGAAGTTGGCTGGCTTGCCGCCGTGCAGGTTAACGATGTCCATGGTACCCATGGCCAGACCGGCACCGTTTACCATGCAGCCGATGTTGCCTTCCAGCGCTACGTAGTTCAGTTCGAACTGGGCAGCGTGCGCTTCGCGCGGATCGTCTTGCGACGGATCGTGGAAAGTTTTCAGCTTGGGCTGACGGTACATGGCGTTTGCGTCGATGTTGATTTTTGCATCGAGGCAGTGCAGGTCGCCGTCAGTCTTGATAACCAGCGGGTTCACTTCCAGCAGGGCCAGATCGTGATCCTTGAACAGTTTGGCCAGACCTACGAAGATCTTGGCGAACTGAGCAACTTGCTTGCCTTCCAGACCCAGCTGGAATGCCAACTCGCGACCCTGGAATGGCTGAGCGCCAACCAGTGGATCGATGGTTGCTTTGAGAATTTTTTCTGGAGTGTCGTGTGCGATCTTCTCGATGTCCACGCCACCTTCGGTGGAAGCCATGAACACGATACGACGGCTGGAACGGTCAACGACAGCGCCCAGGTACAGCTCTTTAGCGATATCAGTGCACGATTCAACCAGGATTTTGGTGACCGGCTGACCATTGGCGTCAGTTTGGTAAGTCACCAGACGCTTGCCCAGCCACTGCTGTGCAAATGCTTTAGCGTCTTCTTTGTTGCGAACCAGCTTAACGCCGCCCGCTTTGCCGCGACCGCCTGCGTGAACCTGGGCTTTTACAACCCATTCGGTTCCGCCAATTTTGTCGCAAGCTTCAGCCGCTGCTTCCGGGGTGTCTACTGCATAACCCTTGGATACTGGCAGGCCGTACTCAGCGAACAGCTGCTTACCCTGATACTCGTGAAGATTCATGCTTTTTACCGTCTTCGTTAGGTACTGCGCATTCGGCGCTGCACTTTTATTAGTGCCGCACCACCTGTGACTGCTGCTTGTGCTGCTTTAGCAAACCCGGCCATTGCGTGAGCAAAGGCCGGGCCTGGATAAAACAAGACAAGACTGCGTCCGGCGGAAGTTCCGCGGTGAGGCTTGCTAGCAAGGCTCACGACGGGCAAACCGCCGTGGTTTCTTATTGTCTGGTCTTAACGTTTCTTACGGTTGGCAATGTGGATGGCGCCGCCATTCACTGCCAGCGCTGCTTCATGCAACGCTTCGGACAGGGTTGGATGGGAGAAAACCATCATGCCCAGATCCTCGGCACTGGTGCCGAATTCCATACCGATTGCGCCCTGCTGTACCAGCTCTGCTGCGCTCGGGCCAATCACGTGGACGCCCAGTACGCGGTCAGTTTTGGCATCAGCAATGACTTTAACAAAGCCACCGGTGTCGTTTGCTGCCATGGCACGGCCACTGGCTGCGAACGGGAAGGTGCCGACGTTAACTTCAACGCCTTCAGCTTTCAAGGCCTGTTCGGTTTTACCTACCCATGCGATCTCCGGGTGAGTGTAAATAACCGATGGAATCAGGTCGTAGTTCATCTCGGTCTTGTGACCTTTGATGCGCTCAACCACCATGATGCCTTCTTCAGAAGCCTTGTGTGCCAGCATCATGCCGCGAACCACGTCACCGATGGCGTAAACGCCCGGTACGCTGGTCGCGCAATGATCGTCAACAAACACGAAACCGCGCTCGTCGATGGTCACGCCGCTGTCAGCTGCCAGCAGTTCGGTAGTCACAGGGCGACGACCTACCGCTACGATCAGCTTGTCAAAGGTGATGGTCTGTTCGCCGTTGGCGTCGGTGTAGGTCACAACGACTTCGTCGCCGTTTACCTTGGAACCGGTCACGCGAGCGCCCAGCTTGATGTCCAGACCTTGTTTGGTCAGGGTTTTGTAGGCTTCTTTGGACACAGCAGCGTCAGCAGCCATCAGGAACGTGTCCAGTGCTTCCAGAACCGTTACCTGAGCGCCCAGACGGGACCACACCGAACCCAGTTCCAGACCGATAACGCCAGCGCCGATAACGCCCAGACGCTTAGGTACGGCCTGGAATTCCAGGGCGCCGGTCGAATCAACGATCACGTTGTTATCAACTGGAGCTGGCGGAATGTCGATAGGACGCGAACCGGAAGCCAGAATCACGTTCTCGGCTTCGATGATTTCAACGCTGCCGTCTGGCTTGGTCAGCTCAACGCGCTTGCCGGCCAGCAGTTTGCCGTGGCCTTGCAGGGAGGTCACACCGTTGGCTTTGAACAGGGTCGCAACGCCGGAGGTCAGGCCTTTAACGATGTTGGCTTTACGGCCAACCATCGCTGGCACGTCCATGTTCACTTCACCGGTGGTGATGCCGTGGATAGCAAATGCATCCTTGGCTTCGTGATACTTCCAGGAGCTGTCCAGCAGCGCCTTGGATGGAATGCAACCAACGTTCAGGCAAGTACCGCCCAATGCCAGTTTGCCTTCTTTGTCGGTGTATTTTTCGATGCATGCAGTCGAAAGGCCCAGTTGCGCGGCCTTGATCGCGGCAACGTAGCCGCCAGGGCCCGCACCAATCACTACAACGTCAAATTTCTGAGACATGGGAATAGATCCTCTATTAGCTACAAGCTTCAAGCTCGGAACTTCAAGCTGCAAGCCAAGCTGCGTTACAGACAGCTTGAAGCTCGCAACTTGAAGCTGCTCCTATTAAATATCCAGCAGCAGACGAGCTGGGTCTTCCAGCAGGTTTTTGATGGCCACCAGGAAACTTACAGCTTCTTTGCCGTCGATCAAGCGGTGATCGTAAGACAGAGCCAGGTACATCATCGGACGGATTACAACCTGACCGTTGACTGCCATTGGACGCTGAAGGATGTTGTGCATGCCCAGGATCGCGGCTTGCGGCGGGTTAACGATCGGGGTCGACATCATCGAACCGAAAGTACCACCGTTGGTGATGGTGAAGGTACCGCCGGTCATTTCGTCGATCGACAGTTTGCCATCACGGGCTTTTTTGCCGTAAGCAGCGATGCCGCCTTCGATTTCAGCCAGGCTCATCAGTTCAGCGTTACGCAGTACTGGAACTACCAGGCCACGGTCGCTGGACACTGCAACACCGATGTCGGCGTAGCCGTGGTAAACGATGTCCGAACCGTCGATCGACGCGTTGACAGCCGGGAAGCGTTTCAGGGCTTCGGTAGCGGCTTTAACGAAGAACGACATGAAGCCCAGGCGTACGCCGTTGTGGGACTTCTCGAACAGGTCCTTGTACTTCGAACGCAGTGCCATGATTTCGGTCATGTCAACTTCGTTGAACGTGGTCAGCATCGCCATGTTCGACTGAGCTTCTACCAGACGCTTGGCCACGGTAGCGCGAACGCGGGTCATTGGAACGCGTTTTTCTACGCGGTCGCCAGCAGCGAATACCGGAGCAGTGGCAGCAGGCGCAGCAGCTTTGGCAGGTGCGGCAGCCGGAGCGGCTTTCTTGGCAGCAACAGCAGCCACAACGTCTTCTTTGGTCACACGACCGCCTTTGCCAGTACCGGCAACGGAAGCGATGTTGATGCCGTTTTCTTCAGCGATCTTGCGTGCAGCCGGAGCAGCCACTGGATCGTCTTCGCCGTCAGCAGCGGCTGGAGCAGCAGCTTGGGCAGCCGGCGCAGCAGCGGCGGCTGGAGCAGCGGCAGCAGCACCGCCTTCAACGATGGAGCCCAGTACTTCGTCAGACAGAACGGTGTCGCCTTCGTTTTTCACGATTGCGCCCAGAACGCCGTCAGCAGTCGCCAATACTTCCAGTACGACTTTGTCGGTTTCGATGTCAACGATCAGGTCGTCACGCTTTACAGCGTCGCCTGGTTGCTTGTGCCAGGTGGCAACGGTGCCATCGGCAACCGATTCCGGAAATGTTGGGGCTTTGATCTCGATAGCCATGTTCTTTGGTTCCTTTAATTCGGTTTCAGTGCGCGAAGGCGTTAAACAGTGAACGCGTCTTGCAACAGTTTGGCCTGTTGCTCAGCGTGCATCGATGCGTAACCACAAGCAGGTGCAGCAGAAGCGTCACGGCCCGCGTACTCAAGTACGAGAGATTTATCGTGACCGCCAATGATGCGACGCATGTGGTGCTGGCTGCAGTACCAGGCGCCCTGGTTCATTGGCTCTTCCTGACACCAGACAATGTGCTTGGCGTTTTTGTACGGAGCCAGGACTTCAATCAAGTCGTCCTCAGGGAACGGATACAGCTGCTCAAGACGCACGATAGCGATGTCATCACGACCTTCGGCACGGCGTTTTTCCAACAGGTCGTAGTAGACCTTGCCGCTACACAGCACGATACGACCGACGTTCGCCGGATCTTGTGCATCGATTTCTGGAATAACGGTCTGGAACGAACCTTCGGCCAGATCTTCCAGTGTCGAGATTGCCAATTTGTGACGCAGCAACGACTTCGGTGTCAGTACCACCAGCGGCTTGCGCAGCGGACGGATAACCTGACGGCGCAGCAGGTGGTAGATCTGCGCTGGAGTGGTTGGTACGCACACCTGAATGTTGTGCTCAGCGCACAATTGCAGGTAACGCTCAAGACGTGCCGAGGAGTGCTCTGGGCCCTGACCTTCGTAGCCGTGTGGCAACAGCATGGTCAGACCGCACAGGCGACCCCACTTGTGCTCGCCGCTGGTGATGAACTGGTCGATAACAACCTGTGCACCGTTGGCGAAGTCACCGAATTGGGCTTCCCAGATCACCAAGCCGTTTGGCGTGGTAGTCGAGTAGCCGTATTCGAACGCCAATACCGCTTCTTCCGACAGCAGCGAGTCGTACAGGTCAAAGCGAGGCTGACCTTCGTACAGGTGCTGCAGAGGAATGTAGGTGCTGGCATCTTTTTGGTTGTGCAACACAGCGTGACGGTGCGAGAACGTACCGCGGCCGATGTCCTGACCGGTCATGCGGATCGGGTGACCTTCGAACGCCAGGGTCGCGTACGCCATGGTTTCGGCATAACCCCAGTTGATCGGCAGGCCGCCGGCTTGCATTTTTTGACGGTCTTCGTAGATCTTCGACACCTGACGCTGCATGACGAAGCCTTCTGGAATTTCCAGCAGCTTGGCCGACAGTTCTTGCAGGGTTTTCAGATCAAAGCGTGTGTCGTGACGCGCAGTCCAGGCGTGGCCCAGGTACGGGCGCCAGTCAACGAACAGCTCTTTGTTCGGCTCTTTGACCAGACTTTTCACAACATGCAGACCGTTGTCCAGCGCGTTGCGGTATTCGTCGATCTTGGCCTGAACGCGCTCTTCGTCTACCACTTTCTCTTGAGTCAGACGCTCGGCATACAGTTCACGCGTGGTGCGCTGCTTGGCGATTTGCTGATACATCAACGGCTGAGTACCGTTTGGCTCGTCGGCCTCGTTGTGACCGCGACGGCGGTAGCAGAACAGGTCGATCACGACGTCACGCTTGAACTGCATGCGGTAGTCGATTGCCAGTTGGGTCACGAACAGAACGGCTTCCGGATCATCACCATTAACATGGAGGATCGGCGCCTGAATCATTTTCGCGACGTCAGTGCAGTACTCGGTCGAACGCGAGTCTTCAGGGTTGCTGATGGTGAAGCCAACCTGGTTGTTGATCACCAGGTGAACCGTACCGCCAGTCTTGAAGCCGCGAGTCTGCGACATCTGGAAGGTTTCCATGACCACGCCCTGACCTGCGAATGCAGCGTCACCGTGGATGGAAATAGGCAGTACTTTCTCGCCCGTTGCGTCGTTACGACGGTCTTGACGTGCACGTACCGAACCTTCAACCACTGGAGAAACGATTTCCAGGTGGGAAGGGTTAAACGCCATGGCCAGGTGAACTTCGCCACCGGAGGTCATCACGTTGGAGGAGAAGCCCTGGTGGTATTTAACGTCACCGGAACCCAGCTCGATTTTTTTCTTGCCTTCGAACTCGTCGAACAGGTCGCGCGGGTTTTTGCCGAAGGTGTTGACCAGCACGTTCAGACGGCCACGGTGGGCCATGCCGATAACGATTTCTTTGGTGCCATAGTTGCCCGAACGCTGAATCAGCTCGTCCAGCAACGGAATCAGGCTCTCGCCGCCTTCCAGACCGAAACGCTTGGTGCCCGGGTACTTGGTGCCCAGGTACTTCTCCAGGCCTTCAGCTGCGGTCACGCGCTCAAGCAGGTGGCTTTTGATATCAGCCGAATAGGTCGGACGGCCACGTACGCTTTCGAGACGCTGTTCAAACCAGTGGCGTTGCTCGGAATCGACGATGTGCGTGAACTCGGCGCCAATGGTGCGGCAATATGTCTGCTGCAACGCTTCGAGAATTTCGCGTAGGCTCGCTTCCTCTTTGCCGATATACAGGTCGCCGGCACGGAAGGTCGTATCAAGATCGGCATTGGTCAAGCCGTAATGATTGATCGACAGGTCTGCAGGTGCAGGACGCTGCCACAGCCCCAGCGGATCAAGCTGGGCTGCCTGGTGGCCGCGCATCCGATAGGCCTGGATCAATCGCAGCACTTCAACCTGCTTCTTCTCGTGTTCGCTGCTCACGCTTCCGGCAGATACCGGTTGGGCGCGGCGCTGGTTCTTCGCCAGCAACACGAAATGATCGCGGATTGTGGAGTGCGAAACATCGTTGGCAGAGTTGCCCTCAGTAGGCAACGTCTGAAATTTGGTGCGCCATTCTTCTGGCACAGCGTTAGGGTCGTGCAGGTAGAGCTCGTAGAGCTCTTCCACATAGGCAGCGTTACCACCTGAAAGATAGCCGCTGTTCCACATGCGCTGCATCACGCTTTCTTGCATGCTTGGTCACCCTCGGTTAGGGGACACCATCGGCGAAAACACCACAGCACTTGAGAAAGTCCGAATACAGCGACTAAAACAAGCCACTAGAGTCACGCTGATAGTCCGGGTACCAGCCCGGATGCCCCTGCTGGTCTCATTTCTTCAAAATAAGAGCCGCAACTTTGTGAGCTGCTGCTCAGGTTATAACTACGGCGCCGGTTGAAGCCTGCGCCGTAGCATCTACGGTTACAACGGTGTTGCAGTGCAGCTTTGAATCACACGCCGCTTTGCAGCAGCATGCTACGCACGTGACCGATGGCCTTAGTCGGGTTCAGGCCCTTCGGACACACGTTTACGCAGTTCATGATCCCGCGGCAGCGGAATACGCTGAACGGGTCATCCAGCGAAGCCAGACGCTCGTTGGTCTTGGTGTCACGGCTGTCAGCCAGGAAGCGGTAGGCTTGCAGCAGTGCAGCAGGGCCCAGGAACTTGTCCGGGTTCCACCAGAAGGACGGGCACGAAGTCGAGCAGCAGGCGCACAGGATGCACTCGTACAGACCGTCGAGCTTTTCACGCTCTTCTGGCGATTGCAGACGCTCGATGGCCGGAGCCGGAGTATCGTTCTGCAGGAAAGGCTTCACCTTCTCGTATTGCTTGTAGAAGATGCTCATGTCGACGACCAGGTCACGGATAACCGGCAAACCTGGCAGCGGACGAATCACCAACTTGTTACCTTTTACAACGGAGGACAGCGGCGTTACGCACGCCAGGCCGTTTTTACCGTTGATGTTCATGCCGTCGGAGCCGCAAACGCCCTCACGGCAAGAGCGACGATAGGAGAAACCTTCGTCCTGCTCTTTGATCAGGGCCAGTACGTCCAGCACCATGAGGTCTTTACCGTTGGTATTGACCTGGAATTCTTGCATGAACGGCGCGGCGTCCTGATCCGGGTTGTAGCGATAAACACTGACTTTCAACATATCGGCCACCCTTAGTAAGTACGAACCATTGGCTGGAAGGTCGGAACGGTTTTCGGCGAGAAGTTCACCGCACGCTTGGCTACGCGTTTCTCACCCGGGAAGTACAGGGTGTGGCACAGCCAGTTAACGTCGTCACGATCTTCGAAGTCTTCACGGGCGTGAGCACCGCGCGATTCCTTACGGGTTTCAGCAGCGATAGCAGTGGCTTCAGCCACTTCGAGCAGGTTTTGCAGCTCAAGGGCTTCGATACGAGCAGTGTTGAACGCTTGGCTCTTATCGTTGATCTTGACGTTGGCAATGCGCTTGCGCAGGTCTTGCAGCTGGGTAATACCCTTCTGCATGTATTCGCCGGTACGGAATACGCCGAAGTAGTTCTGCATGCAGCTCTGCAGTTCTTTGCGCAGGGTCGCAACGTCTTCGCCATCAGTGCGCGAGTTCAGACCGTCCAGACGTGCCAGGGCAGCGTCGATGTCGGACTGACGTGGACGAGCGTAATCAACGCCTTCTTTAAGCGTCTGCTCAAGGAACAGGCCGGCAGCACGACCGAATACCACCAGGTCGAGCAACGAGTTGCCGCCCAGACGGTTGGCACCGTGAACCGATACGCACGCCACTTCACCTACTGCGAACAGGCCAGGGATGATCTGGTCGTTGCCGTCGGCGTCCTGGGTGATCGCCTGGCCATGAATGTTGGTGGCAACACCGCCCATCATATAGTGGCAAGTTGGAACCACTGGAACTGGAGCCAGTACCGGGTCAACGTGGGCGAAAGTCTTGGACAGTTCGCAGATACCTGGCAGACGGCTGTGCAGAACTTCTTCACCGAGGTGGTCAAGCTTCAGCATTACGTGGTCGCCATCTGGACCGCAACCGTTGCCCGCGATGATTTCTTTAACCATCGAGCGTGCTACTACGTCACGACCAGCAAGGTCTTTGGCGTTCGGAGCGTAACGCTCCATGAAACGCTCGCCGTGTTTGTTGATCAGGTATCCACCTTCACCACGGCAACCTTCGGTAACCAGTACACCGGCGCCGGCAATACCGGTTGGGTGGAACTGCCACATTTCGATGTCCTGTACCGGTACGCCTGCACGCAGGGCCATGCCGATACCGTCGCCTGTGTTGATCAGGGCGTTGGTCGTCGAAGAGTAGATACGGCCTGCACCGCCAGTCGCCAATACGGTGGCGTTGGCACGAACATAGGAAGTTTCGCCAGTTTCGATGCAGATAACGATCATGCCGACGAAATCGCCAGCTTCGTTTTTAACCAGGTCGACACCGTAGTATTCGTTCAGGAATACAGTGCCGGCTTTCAGGTTGGCCTGGTACAGGGTGTGCAGCAGTGCGTGACCGGTACGGTCAGCAGCAGCGCAGGTACGGGCAGCCTGGCCACCTTTACCAAAGTCCTTGGACTGACCGCCGAAAGGACGCTGGTAGATACGGCCTTGCTCGGTACGGGAGAACGGCAGACCCATGTGCTCGAGTTCAAATACGGCCTCTGGGCCTACGGAACACATGTATTCGATAGCGTCCTGGTCACCGATGTAGTCGGAACCCTTGACGGTATCGTACATGTGCCAGCGCCAGTCATCGTTTGGATCCGCAGACGCGATCGCGCAGGTAATGCCACCCTGAGCCGATACGGTGTGGGAACGAGTCGGGAAAACCTTGGTGATTACAGCAGTCTTGTGACCGCCTTGAGCCAGTTGCAACGCAGCGCGCATACCGGCACCGCCGCCGCCAATGATGATGGCGTCGAAGGAAAGTGTATTAACTGTGTTAGCCATGAATCAGATACCCCAAAGAATCTGCACACCCCAGACGAAGTAAGCGAACATCGCAACGCCGCATACTGCCTGGAAGAGGAAACGTACTGCTGTCGCGGACTTGCCCAGCGCCATTGGCGTCAGGTAGTCAGTCGCGATGGTCCACATGCCGACCCAGGCGTGAGCGCCAAGGGCAACCAGGGCCAACAGGCTGAAGATACGCATCCAGTTGCTTGCGAACAGTTCGTGCCATTGGGCGTAGCCAATGCCAGGGTTCGCAACGAGGTATCCGATCAGGAAAATGAAATAAGCCGCTAGAACGACCGCAGACACACGTTGTGCCATCCAGTCATAGAGGCCCGAACGCGATAGGTTCGTAACGCTGGTTACCATATCCAAACTCCTGCCAGAACAATCATCACTACGGAAATGACGATTACGATTTTCGAGCCCAGCTTGCCGCCTTCCAGCGTCTCACCGATGCCCATATCCATGATCAAGTGGCGCACACCGGCAACCAAGTGATACAGCAAGGCAGATAGCAGGCCCCATGCAATGAATTTGGCCAGCGGGCTGGTCAAGCATGCCTTCACCTCGGCAAAACCTTCTTCGGAACCCAGGGATTTGCTCAATGCATAAAGCATGAAGCCCAGGCCGAGAAAAAGAATGATGCCCGATACGCGGTGCAGAAACGACGTAACGCCGGTGATGGGGAGTTTGATGGTCCTTAGGTCTAGGTTTACAGGTCGTTGGCTATTCACGGCTTTTTTCACACTGAAGAGCCCCTAACAATCAGGGCAAGTTTGTTGGGATGCGCACTGGTCAGGTACCCACCACCCGGGAGTGACGACCCCCATCTAAACAGGCCCAAAAGCCTCTGGCGGTCGGCTGCCGAGTATAGACAGTTAGGTTACTAATGACAACGCAATCACCTCCCTCTAATAGAGCATTGCACTCTTTGCATAAAAGGCGTAAACGGCGGGGATATTCGAGAAAAATGACTCCTGAAAGCCTTGTACAGCAAGACTTTAGGCAAATTGACATTCAAATTTATCTAACTATAGTGGTGCGGGCCCTGCGTGGGGGGTCTGTCTGATGATTTCAAGCATAAATAGGAGGCCACATGGCTGACAAAAAAGCGCAGTTGATCATCGAGGGCGCTGCCCCCGTCGAGCTGCCCATTTTAACTGGCACCGTTGGTCCCGATGTAATCGATGTGCGCGGCCTCACGGCCACGGGCCGATTCACATTCGACCCAGGCTTCATGTCGACTGCATCCTGCGAGTCGAAGATCACCTATATTGATGGTGACAACGGTATCCTGCTGCACCGTGGCTACCCGATCGAACAACTGGCTGAACACTCTGACTACCTGGAAACAGCTTACCTGCTGCTGAACGGCGAACTGCCGACGGTAGAACAGAAGGCTCAGTTTGTCAGCAACGTGAAGAACCACACCATGGTTCACGAGCAGTTGAAGACCTTCTTCAACGGCTTCCGTCGTGACGCTCACCCGATGGCCGTCATGTGCGGCGTAGTCGGCGCACTGTCGGCTTTCTACCACGACTCTCTGGACATCAATAACCCGCAGCATCGCGAAATCTCCGCGATCCGTCTGGTTGCCAAGATGCCAACGCTGGCAGCGATGGTTTACAAGTACTCCATGGGTCAACCCATGATGTACCCGCGTAACGACCTGAGCTACGCCGAAAACTTCCTGCACATGATGTTCAACACACCGTGCGAGATCAAACCGATCAGCCCGGTACTGGCCAAGGCCATGGATAAGATCTTTATCCTGCACGCCGACCACGAACAGAACGCATCGACCTCTACCGTACGCTTGGCGGGCTCTTCGGGCGCCAACCCGTTCGCGTGTATCGCTGCAGGCATCGCAGCACTGTGGGGCCCGGCTCACGGCGGCGCCAACGAAGCTGTTCTGACCATGCTCGACGAAATTGGCGATGTGTCTAACATCGACAAGTTCATCGCCAAGGCCAAGGACAAGAACGATCCATTCAAACTGATGGGCTTTGGTCACCGCGTTTACAAAAACCGCGACCCACGCGCCACCGTGATGAAAAAGACCTGCGACGAAGTACTGAAAGAGCTGGGCATCAAAAATGACCCACAACTCGAACTGGCCATGCGCCTGGAAGAGATCGCTCTGACCGACCCTTACTTCATCGAGCGCTCGCTGTACCCGAACGTCGACTTCTACTCGGGGATCATCCTCAAGGCGATCGGCATTCCTACCAGCATGTTCACCGTAATCTTCGCCCTGTCGCGGACTGTCGGCTGGATCTCGCACTGGAAAGAAATGCTCTCCAGCCCGTACAAGATTGGCCGTCCGCGCCAGCTGTACACCGGCTACGAGTCGCGTGACTTCAGCAAGCTTGAAGACCGCAAATAAGACCATTGATACCACGATAGCGTCTTAGCTGCTGCCGATACGGCCTCTACTTGTTAGAGGCCGTATTTTTTTGTGCCCACAAAAACCGTAGTCGCTGCCGAGGCACGAAGGCTGCGATGGGATTTGAAGCAGCTCTGTGCACAAGGCAGGCAGCCCCTATCGCAGCCTTCGTGCCTCGGCAGCGACTACAAGGCGCGCCCTCCCCCCAAATAAAAACCCCCCTGCCTCACGACAGGGGGATCTCATTAAACAGACCGCTTCTAACTTGCAGCTTGCAGCTTGCAGCTAACAACTTGCCGCTGCTTTAGTGGTCTACCGCCCCGCTCGCCCCCAACCCGGTTTGTGAACGAACAAACTGCGGGAAGAACAGCGCACGCTCTTTCGCAGCCGACTTGGATTTGTCGGTCACGGAGAAGAACCAGATACCCACGAACGCAATGATCATGGAGAACAAGGCTGGATATTCGTAAGGGAAGATCGCTTTTTCATGATGCAGTATCTGCACCCAGATGGTTGGGCCCAGGACCATCAAGCCAACCGCACTGATCAGACCCAGCCAACCGCCGATCATGGCGCCGCGCGTGGTGAGGTTTTTCCAGTACATCGAAAGCAGCAGTACCGGGAAGTTACAGCTCGCCGCGATAGAGAACGCCAGGCCCACCATAAACGCGATGTTTTGGCTTTCGAACAAGATACCCAAACCAATCGCCAACACGCCCAACGCCACCGTGGTGATTTTGGAGACGCGAATTTCATCTTTATCGTTGGCTTTGCCCTTTTTGAACACACTGGCGTACAGGTCGTGAGACACCGCCGAAGCACCGGCCAGCGTCAGCCCTGCAACCACCGCGAGAATCGTCGCAAAGGCTACCGCCGAGATAAAGCCCAGGAAGATGCTACCGCCCACCGCGTCAGCCAAATGCACCGCCGCCATGTTGTTACCGCCCAACAAACCGCCCGCTGCATCTTTGAAAGCCGGGTTGGTGCTGACCAGAATGATCGCGCCGAAACCAATGATGAAGGTCAGAATGTAGAAGTAACCAATAAAGCCAGTCGCGTACAGCACGCTCTTGCGGGCTTCTTTAGCGTCGCTCACGGTGAAGAAGCGCATCAGGATGTGCGGCAGGCCTGCGGTACCAAACATCAGCGCCAGACCCAGCGAGAAGGCCGAAATCGGATCCTTCACCAGGCCGCCCGGGCTCATGATGGCCTCGCCTTTGGGGTTAATCTTGACCGCTTCAGCGAACAGCGAGTTGAAGTCAAAGTTAACGTGCTTCATCACCATCACGGCCATGAAGGTCGCACCGGACAACAGCAACACCGCCTTGATGATCTGCACCCATGTAGTCGCCAACATGCCGCCGAACAATACATACAGGCACATCAGAATGCCGACCAGAATTACCGCAACGTGATAATCGAGACCGAAGAGCAATTGAATCAGCTTGCCCGCACCGACCATTTGCGCAATCAGGTAGAACGCGACAACCACCAGCGAACCACACGCTGACAGCGAACGGATCTGGGTTTGGCCCAGACGGTACGACGCCACGTCTGCAAAGGTGTATTTACCCAAGTTACGCAGACGCTCGGCAATCAGGAACAGAATGATTGGCCAACCCACCAAAAAGCCAATCGAATAGATCAGGCCATCGTAGCCAGAGGTATACACCAGCGCGGAAATACCCAAAAACGATGCGGCAGACATATAGTCGCCCGCAATCGCCAGACCATTTTGAAAGCCGGTGATCTTGCCACCTGCGGCATAGTAGTCCGCAGCTGACTTATTACGCTTGGAGGCCCAGTAAGTAATACACAGGGTCGCGCCTACAAACGCGAGGAACATAATAATTGCAGAGACGTTAAGCGGTTGTTTTTGAACTTCCCCCGTCAAGGCGTCAGCCGCCCAGACACCTTGAGACAAGGCAGCAATGCCCAGTGTTGCCAATAGACGCCGGATCATTGCTCAGCCTCCTTCAGAATTGCATTGTTCAGGTCGTCAAACTCGCCATTGGCCCGGTGAATATAAATAGCAGTCAGAACAAAGGCCGAAATAATCAGCCCGATCCCGATCGGTATTCCCCAGGTTATAGCGGAGCCGGGGTACAACTTGGCCCCCATGATGTGCGACCCGTAAGCAATCAACAGAATAAAGGCGGCATATAAACCGAGCATGATCGCTGAAAGAATCCAGGCGAACCGCTCCCTTTTTTTGACCAGCTCCTTGAAACGCGGGCTGTTTTGAATCGAGAGGTAAATGCTGTCGTTCATTATTTTTGTCCTCGCAGCACAGAAGAGATGTAACGGTTTCACTATTAGGGGGCTTCGATCTCTAAGCCAGACGACTTTAGTAGTAGAACCGAAATACCCTACAGGCCCCGTATTCTCTAGGCTGCGCGAATAACGACATCATTTGGCCAGTGCTCAAAATAGAAAAACCGCCCGGCGATTAAACCGGGCGGTTCTGTGTGCTGCGAGCTAGACACTTCGCGGTTATTTAGCCGTCCACTCAGCGACACGCTCAGGGTGTTTGGCAACCCAATCTTTGGCGGCAGCTTCTGGCTTGGCCCCCTCTTGAATGGCCAACATAACCTCACCAATTTCGTCTTTGGAGTTCCACGAAAACTTCTTCAAGAACGCTTCAACTTCGGGTGCTTTCTTTTCCAGGTCCTTGCTACCGACGCTATTGACAGTTTCTGCAGCGCCAAAGACGCCCTTTGGATCGTCCAGGAAGCGCAACTTCCACTTGGCGAACATCCAGTGCGGTACCCAGCCCGTCACTACAATCGGTTCATTTTTAGCGTATGCACGCCCAAGCTCAGAGGTCATGGCCGCACCGGAACTGGCTTGTAACTTGTAATTCAAACCGTAGTCCTTGATTGCTTCGTCCGCTTTCAACATAACGCCCGACCCGGCATCAATCCCTACAACTTTGTTTTTATAGCCTTTATCGTCCTTCAGATCAGCAATCGATTTGGCCTCTACGTACTCCGGCACAATCAAACCAATTTTTGCTTCTTTAAAGTTGGGGCCAAAATCCACCACTTTGTCTTTATTCTTGGCCCAGTATTCGCCGTGAGTCACTGGCAGCCAGGCAGACAGCATCGCATCGAGTTTGCCCGTGGCCACGCCCTGCCACATGATGCCCGTTGCCACCGGCATCAATTTCACGTCGTAACCCAACTTCTGCTTGATCACCTCTGCGGCCACGAACGTTGTCGCCACACTGTCGGACCAACCGTCGACATAACCGATATTAAGGGTGGGCTTGGTCTGAGCAATCGCCAACCCCGCACTCATCGCCAGCACCAAGGCAGCTCCCGCGCTCAAGAGTCGTCGCATCTTCATCTATGATTCCTCGCTGTGCCGGGCCCGACGAGTGCCGGACCACATCAGGTTCAGGGCTTTATCAACACCCCGACATAACATCCCCCCTGATAATCGGCCTCGCCTGCCAAGTGCCCTGCTCTGACGACGACGCCCAGCCAACCATCAACGACATCAGCCGCTGCCTCAAAGCACTTTGCCCGGACACTCACCTGAACTTTGCATGACAAAATTATACGGAGGCTCTGGGCGCAGCTGATTGCAGGTAAGATGCGCGGCTTTGCTCCCATACGGCCTGACCATGTCCGCGACTGCCCGCTCCCCTGTATTGCCTTACCTCCTTGCCTGCTTGCTGGGCGTGTGTGCCATTGCCGGTTTCTGGTATGGCCTGGGCAAACCCGTCATCCTGCCCGATGCCGCCACCCCTACGCACAAACTGCAATGTGCGTCTTACACGCCGTTCGACAAAGACCAGTCCCCGTTCGACCAGCCTTTCGTACCCCGCGTAGAACGCATGGACGCGGACCTGGCATTGTTGGCGACACGCTTTGAGTGTATCCGCACGTACTCCCAGGCCGGGCTTGAAGCCCTCCCGCAACTGGCCCGCAAGCACGGGCTGAAGATGATGAGTGGCGCCTGGGTTAGCAGCAACGCGGTAGAGACCCAAAAAGAGGTCGACGCACTGATCGCCAACGCCAATGCCAACCCGGATGTCATCAGCGCCGTGATTGTCGGCAACGAAACCTTGCTGCGCAAAGAAATCACTGCACCCCAACTGGTCAAGCTGATCACGCAGGTCAAAAGCCAGATCAAACAACCCGTCACCTACGCCGATGTGTGGGAGTTCTGGTTGCAACACCCCGAGATTGCACCGGCAGTAGACTTTCTGACCATCCACTTGCTGCCGTATTGGGAAGACGACCCTGCCGGGATCGACCAGGCCGTCAACCACGTTGCCCAGGTGCGCCAGGAATTCGGCAGCAAATTCGATAAAGACATCCTGATCGGCGAAACCGGCTGGCCCAGCGAAGGCCGCCAGCGCGAAACCGCCCTGCCGAGCCGCGTCAACGAAGCCAAATTCATTCGTGGCTTTGTCACCCTGGCCGAACAGAACGGCTGGAAATACAACCTGATCGAAGCCTTCGACCAACCGTGGAAGCGTGCCAGTGAAGGTGCAGTGGGCGGTTACTGGGGGCTATTTGATGCCGATCGCCAAGACAAAGCCATACTTGCAGGCCCCGTAACCAACCTGCCCCATTGGCCAGCCTGGCTGGGGCTGGGCATCGCCCTGTTTGCGGCCACATTGTTGATCGGTGGACGCGTACGCAGCACGCGCTCGGCCCTGTTACTGCCGGCCTTGGGGGCCGTGGCGGGTTGTAGCCTGGTGGCATGGGCCGAACTGGCATCAGTCACCAGTCGCTTTGCCGAAGAATGGACATGGGCCGGGTTGTTGATTGTGCTCAATCTGGTGGTGCTCGCCCACGGCGCTTTAGCGCTGGGGCAACAACAGGGCTGGCGTAAGGGCCTGTTCAACGTGCTCGAGCGTCATGCAGGGTGCTGGATCGCAGCCGCCGGGTTTGCCGGTGCAGTCATGATGCTGGGCCTGGTATTTGAACCCCGCTATCGCAGCTTCCCGAGTGCCGCTCTGGTACTGCCAGCTTTGGTTTACCTGCTGCGCCCGGCGAGCGGACCACGGCGTGAACTCAGCCTGTTGGCGCTGATCATCGGCGCGGGCATCCCGCTGCAACTGTACCGCGAAGGCCTGAACAACCAACAAGCCTGGGTATGGGCCTTGGTCAGTGTATTGATGGTCATCGCGCTGTGGCGCAGTCGCCGTCAATAACCTAAAAAATCTGTAGGAGCGAGCTTGCCTCGCGATCTTTTGATCTTTAAAAAGATTGCAAGCTCGCTCCTGGACTGGATTATTTTTGCGGTTTTGCCCGAACCAGCCGCAAACCTGCAATCACCACGGCAAAGACCGCCAAACTGGCGTTGTAGAGCGCCAATGCCGGCAAGCCAAACAGCAACGCCAACACCGCCAGTGCATTGCCAACACGTCCCGGCACAAAAAAAGCCAGCACCGACGTCACCAACGCCGCCCAGCCCAACGCCCTGAAGTGAATCAACCAGCCAAGGTTTGAGCGCAACTGGCATTCCCAACGCCGGGCCTCAGCAACGCACGTTCCCACCCATTGCGGGTCCTCCATCAAGCCGTAACGCAGGCCATAACTGGCCGCCAGCCACAATGGCAAGGCAATGAGCAGCAAGATCCACGGCAAACGAGGGTGCATACAAAACTCCAATAGGCAAAAGCGGCGCCCAGCTTAATCGCCCTTTAGGGGTATGCAAGCCTTGCAATCAGATAACTGTTCACTAAAGTCATTCAACGTGTATCTTATGGTAGTTCATTGCCTGCTTTCTTCTGCCCGGGGGATGTATTTTGTGTCAGACAATGGCACTTCGACTGTAGCCCTGTGGTCATAGCCTGCGAATCATTTTCCGCACTTTATTAGGGATAGTCGTCATGCTTCGTTCTCTACCCTTTGCCGCCTTGCTGTGCGGCCTTATTTTGAGTGCGTCCGCACAAGCGGTCGATGTCGACCCCGCCACTTATGGCTACCCCCTGACCAACCCCTTCGAAGCCACAATTGCTACAACCCCGCCGGAAATGCGCCCACTGCTGCCCAGCGAAGATGACATCAACCAATCGGATTACACCCTCAAGCTGCGACCAGAGCGCGAGTTCACCTTGCCGGCCAACTTCTGGGCAGTGAAAAAGCTCACCTACCGAATCGCCAAGCAAGACCACGCGGCCCCGCTGATCTTCCTGATCGCCGGTACAGGGGCGCCCTACGACAGCAGCCTCAACGAGTTTTTGAAAAAGCTGTTCTATCAAGCCGGCTACCACGTTGTGCAATTGTCGTCGCCAACCAGCTATGACTTTATGAGCGCGGCTTCACGCTTTGCCACACCCGGTATCAGCCAATACGATGCCGAAGACTTGTATCACGTCATGCAAGCGGTTCGCGCCCAACAAGCCAATGTGCCGGTGACTGAGTACTACCTCGCGGGTTATAGCCTTGGCGCACTGGACGCGGCCTTCGTCAGCCACCTGGACGAAACCCGCAAAAGCTTCAACTTCAAGAAAGTCTTGATGCTTAACCCGCCGGTGAACCTGTATACGTCCATCAGCAACCTCGACAAGCTGGTACAAACGGAAGTTAAAGGCATCAATAGCAGCACCACGTTCTACGAGTTGGTACTGAACAAGCTCACCGAGTACTTCAAGCAGAAAGGCTACGTCGATCTCAATGGCGCGCTGGTCTACGACTTGCAAAACTCCAAAGAGCGTTTGACCAACGAACAGATGGCAATGCTGATTGGCACTATGTTCCGGTTTTCATCCGCCGACATCGTGTTCACTTCAGACCTGATCAACCGTCGCGGTCTGATCACGCCTCCCAACTACCCCATTACCGAAGGCACTAGCCTGACGCCATTCCTCAAGCGCTCACTGCTGTGCGACTTCGATTGCTACCTCACCGAGCAAGTCATACCGATGTGGCGCGCCCGCACCGATGGCGGCAGTTTGCTGCAACTGATCGACCAGGTAAGCCTGTATGCCTTGCAGGACTATTTGAAAAACAGCCCCAAAATTGCCGTTATGCACAATGCCGACGACATCATCCTGGGCCCTGGTGATTTGGGCTTCTTGCGCAAGACCTTCGGCAACCGCCTGACTGTCTACCCGTATGGTGGCCACTGCGGCAATCTCAACTACCGCGTTAACACCAAAGACATGCTGGAGTTCTTCCGTGGCTAAACATCTCGTGCTTCTCGCCGCCCTACTCAGTGTCGGCTACGCCCAGGCAGACGACAGCAAAGCCAACATCGAACCTACACACGACGTTGATGGCTTTACACAACCCCTAAAACTGTTGAAGTTCAATCCAGGCCTCGATCAGCGTGAATTTGAACGCGCCACCATGGGCGCGCTCAATGTGTACGACCCGCTGGAGTCGATTAACCGGCGCATTTACCACTTCAACTACCGCTTCGATCAGTGGGTATTCCTGCCAGTGGTCGATGGCTACCGGTACGTAACGCCCAGTTTTGTGCGCACTGGTGTCACCAACTTTTTTAATAACCTGGGCGATGTACCCAACCTGTTTAATAGCATGCTGCAGCTCAAGGGCGACCGCTCCTTGAAAACCACGGCACGCTTGCTGTTTAACACTACGCTGGGGGTTGGCGGGCTGTGGGATCCTGCTACCGCCATGGGCCTGCCGCGCCAGAGCGAAGACTTCGGGCAAACCCTGGGCTTTTATGGTGTACCGGACGGCCCCTATTTGATGCTGCCGATCCTGGGCCCATCAAACCTGCGCGACACCACGGGGCTGGTGGTCGACTACGGCGCCAATCGAGAAATCAACTTCCTCAACGTACCGCGCGAAAGCTCGCGCCACCCGGAAATCTGGCTGCTGCAAGCCATCGATAAACGCTACAACACCAGCTTCCGTTACGGGCAATTCGACTCGCCATTTGAATATGACAAATTGCGTTACATCTACACGGAAGCTAGAAAGTTGCAGATTACTGAATAAGCCGTAAAGCAAAAGGCAGGCGGGTAGGTGCGAATACTAATATTTCAATCCTGCCAGCCTTCCTACAGAATTGTCCGAGTAATTCCCACATATATTTATCCGAAATAAACACAGCCTTACAGCACATTCTCAATTTCTTGAAGAAATATCTTACATAGTCCTTCCTACAAGTTTGTTAGAGTGCACGCGCTCACCTTATCAAGGAACGAATGAGAACGTGCCATCATCCACTCTCCTCAATAAGCTTTATCATGAGCCAACCCGAGTGATTATTGCCGATGATCACCCTGTCGTATTGATTGGCACACGCATTTCCCTAAGCACATTAATCAACCCGACTACCTGCATCACCCACGAGGCATCCACCCCTGAGACACTTATTCAGCTATTAGAGCAGGAGCCCTGTGACCTGGTTGTTACCGACTTCTTTATGCCTTCAGAAAACTTTCCAGATGGATTAGCGCTGATTAGCTACATTCGCCGGAACTTTCCTCACGTAAAGTTGCTGGTCATGACCATGATGAAGAATCCAATGATTCTAAGGCAATTGCTCAAATTGGGCGTCACCTGCCTGCTTGACAAGCACTCCCCCGCTGAAGAATTTAAAACTGCAGTGCGGGCGGCAATTCAAGGTCGGTGTCACCTGAGCCCGAGCTTTGGCCTGGTATTGAGAAGCCCTAAAAAAGGCGAAATCATAAATAGCAGACTGTCGATCAAAGAGTTGGAGGTTGTGCGCCTATTTGCTCAGGACCTTTCAGGACGTGAAATTGCAAGACGCTTGAACCGCAGCGAAAAAACGATCAGCCGACAGAAACGTAGCGCCATGAATAAGTTGGACATCCAAAGCAACAGCCAACTCGCAGCATTTGGCCAAAGCTTTTAAAACCCGAACACCCTAAAGTCTACTCTATAAAAAAGGCGCCATTAACAATTAATGGCGCCGTAACACAAAGAGTACAGGCTTAAATCCAAACGCTTAGCAATTAAGGCGCAGCACTACTTACAGATATCAAGCGACTTAAGTCATCATATTTAAGAACTCTTCCACACTCATCGATAATGAGATTCCCATTCGCATCGTAGTCCAGAATCAATTCACGAGGAACTGCTGATGCGTGGGTATTTGTAACACGACTCAGTTGAACAGGATCGTCGTCATTCTCATAGTAGTAAGCGGCTGTATTTGACTCAAGGCCAAACGAGGTTCTGACGCGAGTGATATTATCCAAGTGATCAAATCGAAAAATCTGCTCATCGATAAGATTGCCATAGGGGTCTACGGGTTTCTGGCTACCCAGGCAGGTGTACTTGGTTAACCGAGCTCGTGCATCGTACTCATAGGCTTCATCACGTAGAACTTCGAGTACATTACCATCTATATCAAGGGCAGTGAGTTCACGTTGTACTAGGTTATCAACGGCATTATAACGCTGAACCAATTTCTGCTTGACGCCGTTCAGATCAAAAACGCGCTCTGTTTCACGTCCATACTCGTCATAGTGCAAGTTAATGCTAACCGCCAGCGAATTTGCTGAGTCAGTTGTGTCTGTGGTGGTTATGGTAGTCGTTTGACCCAACTCGTCGTACGAGAAAATCGATTCTGTGAGCCCTAGCTTGGTTGATACAATTCGCCCTCCGCGTTCAAAATCATAGTGGTAACTCTGAGTATTACCCAGCACATCGGTATAACCCAAGATCAATCCTTGCAAGCTGTAGTTATAAACCATCGAATGCACGCCCTGAGTTTCGGACTGTATATCTCCAGTGCTGAAGTATTTACGGGTCAAACTCAGTCCAGCCTCTGAACAAGAGTCAAGCCGCGCATTTTTAAGATCATAGGTATAGGTTGCCTCCTCTCCATTAGCGAATCTTTTCTCCGGCTCTTCACCCAATAGGGGATTGTAGCGATACTCAACCACTTGCCCCCCAGCCTTGGTAACCTTAGAAGGTTGGGTCTGCCCAGGTAGATACTCATAAGCTTGGCAGCGGCCTCCGGTAACCGATGAACACATGCGCCCAAGACCATCAAAAGTTTGAGCCCCCAACTCGATAGTATTAACGCTGATAGAGACAGGCAGATCTTGAGTACTGTGCGACGCATAACTGCGTACGACCACAGCCCCACCAGGTAAATCCGTTTGTACTACCCGCGCATAAGCATCATAGGTATAGAGGGTGACGTTAGATAAAGCATCAGTCTCTTTCGCTGTACGTCCAAGGCCGTCATATTCATAAAAATGAGTGCTGACCAATGCCGCAGCCAAATTCCATCGTTGCTCCTGCACGGGTTTTTCAAACTTATTGACTAGCGTGACAGACTTACCCGTTGCCTTGATCACTTCACCCGCGCTGTCGGTAAACTGCCGCCAACTGGTAGTAACGACCCCATCTTGCCAATCGGCTGTCCCACGCGGCTCAGTCACTTCATAGACTTCAACTTTATCCGGCCCCACAGTACAGAATTGCTGCCCCCAATCATCATAGCGAAAACTTGTGGTCATTGGCCTGTCAATATCGCCCTCCCAATCGACCACAGTTTCTTCAATCAATTGGTTCTGTGCGTTATACAGGGCAGTGTAAATCGGCCTTAATAAATCAGCCTTCAATTTACTATCAGCATTAATACGTAGTTCTCTGACAGGCCGGTTGAGCCCATCCATATACGTCACCGTCTTGACGTTTTTAACGTTGATAGCGGTCTGAGTTGCCTGATCCCCAGCCTTGGCACACAAGGTGTAACTATACTGACGTGTCGCTTCGGCATCTTTACCTGGTGCAACAGTTTCACTAAGTACCCGTTGCAAAGCATCGTACACATAAAGAATTTCTACACCATTATCATCCCGGGTCAGTAATTCTTGACCGGAAAACAAGGAGGTTTCATTGGTCACCGCCTTAGTGAACACATCCAAATCTGAGTGCTGTTGCACCACCGTGGTTAAAACAGTAAATGCCTCACTCTCGCCGGGAGCAGGTACAGGGCCTAAGTTATACTGATACGAAGTAGTCAGTGAATGACCATTTAGTGTTAGTACCTCAGAGGAGACCTTGCCGTGGCGCAAACTATCGGTGACAGCGTCAACATAGTGATACTGAGTGGTCTGCAAGGTCGTTGAAGCACCGTTTAGATCTTCTTGCAGCAACTCTGTATCCAGCACATGCCAGGGATAAATTGCGTCACTAACCGCCGCTAGAGTTTTATGTCGATAGGTAGTACTGAGCGTCGGCGCATGAGCAGCAGATGCGGGTGCTGGAATGATAACTTTCATTTTTAGATGCCGTACAAAGCCAGCTTGGTCAGGCGGGCACGCGTCCACTTCCCCCTCGACCGGATAGTAAACAGACTCCTCGGTTACACCATTGGCCTGCCTGTGCAGTGTTACATTGCCTTGGTTATCATATTCGCTGTACTCAGTTTCAGTACGCATCAATGACTCAGTACTCAAACGCCAAGTGGTGCTGACATTTTTTGGCAATTGGCAATAAGGTAATTGCTGACTGAAAGGTACATCGGGATCAACGTAATAAACGGTGAAAACTTCCTGAATGTTATTACCCTGCGTGGTGGATTCACTGATCAACAAGTGAAAACAGTTAAAACTGCGCTTGATGGTGCGCACGGCGCTACCCTCAACCATCAACAGCTCGACCGTTTCATAAACATAATCCGATGCTGCTTGATACAGATTATCAACCCCGGAGTCATTCCAAGTCACAGCACTGTCGCCCGCACCTAAAAAGTTCTTGGCTGAATAGGTGTAATGAGTCTCTACCGTCGCCTGACCAAATCCAGGAACAACAGTGTAACTAGAGACACGAGGCAACGTTGAGGGCGAAGCACCCACAGGTAACTGATGCCCACCCCATTCATAAGTAATGAACTCACTGCCACCCACAGGCGAGAAGGCCTCGGTGATAAACATCAGCGCTGTATTGATATCTTGCTTGTAAGTGAACCTCCATCTGGCACGCTCAGGGGTCGGCAGCACAATAGAATCAACGACACCGTTGGCGCCGAGCTCCAATTCGTACTTTGCGAGCGCCGCGCCTTGCTCACCGGCGAAAGGATATAACAACACTTCAATATTCGCATTGGCGTTGCGCTTGGCACTGAACACTGTATTTCCCAGCTCATCCTCAATACGCGTCAACATCAGTGGATAAGCAGTGTCTTCATAATAAAACGAGACACTACGACCCTCAACTGAATACAACCGTACTGGCAAAGCAATGCGTGACTCTGCGCGACCAAAGACTAGCAACTCTTCGATATTTCCGGATTTATGTACAATTCGATAACGCTCACCACCATCATCGTACAATTTGAAACTGAGGAGTTTTTGCTCCTCCATTTTGCAGAGTCCATCAGTGACTGAAGTGACTTTAAAGGTTTCGCCTGCCCCCAACGACACAATCGAACGTTTAGGATCAAACTCAGAACGTTGCAGACTCCAGCCCAAGCCCCAGCCAACGTCTTGGCTACTGAGCGGATTAAATGCTAATCCTATAGAGGGGGCAGGGCCTGCCAAATTGTTAGCCAACACCGTGGGTAAGTTGATGGCAACGGTGTACAGGCCAGTACGGGGATCTACTCCACTGTTCAAAAAACTAAGAAAGTTAAATGCGTTAGAATGCACTGCTGTGTTCGTAGCCATACGACTCTCCAAGCAATAGAAATTACACAAAAGTTGTATATATATTCCAGCACACCAAAACATTGATACCAATGAATGCTATGACGCACTGATAAATAAAGTGCCCGAGGACACTTTAATAGCTAACCATCAAAAACCAATTAGAGAGAGCGCACGATTTGCACACATGATAGTTTACCATCTATCTGCGCACCATTTTTATACCGTTTCTTCTCTAGCCTAAGGCCTGGCACAATCACTGCCTTATCATCAAAGGTAATGGTATTACTTATAGATACAAAATCTGTAGTCGTTTCGAATTTGATAGTTTTGAACAGGAAGTCAAAATTCTCTTGATCCCTTCCACAATTTGCATCATCGGTCATTAAAATGGTAGCTGCCGAAGGAACATGATGAAGCTTAAAAAAGTAAATATTATCGTTGGGGCACTTATTGGTTGACTCATTCGTAAAACCATAAGCACCCGTTACGAAGGGTATAACACATTTACTTTTTTGGTCTTTATCGAAAAACTCAATAGTTCCGTCCTCAGCAGTAACCTCCGGAACCTTCGCGGAACCCTCAGCGAGCGTGAGACCAGCACCGAAAAACGCTGCCAAGAAAGCAACAACTATTACAATTTTAGATGGGACATTCATTATAATTGCCTCTTGTTAAGAATCAAATATATAAAACACACGACCAACCTCACAGGAATTTTAACTCCATATTTTGTCGGTCATGAATCGACTCAGCAGGAAACCCTACTACACACTTATAGGTATTACCGTATTGATCAACAAATGCAATATTGATATCGCTATAAAGTCTATCGCGGGCCACAATATCCTCTTGTGCAACTAAAGCACCATATCGCACATCGTCAGTTCGATGCATACTAACAATAAAATCCCCTTCAGCTATAGCCTTCTCAAGAGGGAAAGTCGGCACAGTTTGTGTCAACATGATATTTTTCATCCAAGGGTCGACATATATATTACTGCTTTTTTCTTCACCTGATTCTACATCAGTCAATTTAGCGGGATTCCAGGCGTATCCGGAGAAACTAAACATAGTTTCTTCTAACAGTCTTGATTCCCAGCGTACCGTCGATTTGTGTCCAAAACCTGTAGCTGTTGGAAGGAAACTCAAGCGCGCCATCTTGCAATTGAAAAACTTTAACTCGTAATAATCAATCGTATTCAAGTGGAAATCATAATAATCACCGGGTTCCGGCTCAAGCTGCTCGTGTTGATTTATTGCCTTGGTTATTCCAGTTTTAAGCGTACCATCAGAAATCATTATTTTATCGAATGTGTAGTCTTTATTGACTATCAACCGAGGGGGATCTACAGGCGTGAGATTGACTTGACCGTTGATGGCATCGGAGGTATTTGAATAAAACGTTTCCTCATTATTCCCGCCAACAAATGAGAGATGGAATGTACCATTTTCCTTTGCCGGCATTGTCGTTTGTACATACAATTCAAAATTGGCAGTACTTTGTTCGCTCAGGGGCTCCGCTGAGGCTAAACCCAGCGCTGGAACTCCAGCCCCCGGAAAAAGATGATAGGCGTTGGCAATAGTCGTGGTTGCCCATGCGCCAACACCTGGTGAGATCCCCACCTGTCCTGGCGGCAATGGATTAACCTGCGCCCCCCCGGAAGTCACTAATCGCAGTGATTGCAATTCTAAACTTGAAGGCCGTTGCGGGTTATTATTAAGCACCGTAGTTTCTATACTGACAGCCAATTTAACCTGTTGTAAACCGTTACGATATACATAACCAGTCGGGCCTAAGTTGCCCGAGCTGTCCCGTACTTTTACAGTGAACTTTGCCAACTTTGTCCAGCCAGGCCCCTCTTCAAACTTATCGAACTCAATGGTGCTGTAACCCGTGAAAGTGAAAATACCCGAGGTCTTGACACACTTAACTAGCGTCACTGGATCTACCACTGGATCAGGAGCAGTAAATATACCTGATTGAGGGTTTTCGAATGCTCCCCCGCCTCGAATCACACTCCATGTAGTTGTATCCGCTGGAAAGTCATCCTCCACCGCAAAAGTAACAGTTTTACCTCTTGTCAGATGTGAGGTATGAGCAGGGCTTACCCCAAGAGACAAATAATTATTGAATAAAACTACCGTTGACTGGGCTGTTTCTTTAAGCGCTTCATCATAAACACTAATAACTTGAACCGTCTCGAAGGTTGCTTGCTCTGCAGTAGGAGGCGTATAAATGGCGGTATTTCCACTGCCCAACACCTCTAGTTTCCCCACCAAAGGTAACGACAGCGACCATGTCAATTTTGAGGTCGCACTAGTCGCAGCAAACAAGGTAACTGTCTTCGGGGTTAACTCAATAATTCGGCTACTGACCTGAGGCGCAATTACCATACGCTCAGCTGTAACCATGACAGCCGCTGACACCTTATAAAATACATCATCAAGAATAACCGTGCCGGTAATAACCACCCGTGCCGTATCGGCTTCAATATCATCCACGCCCATCGCGGTATAAATACCGTCTGAATTAATAGCACCATCCCCTTTCAGGGTATGACTATTCAGACTCTTAGCGGTCCATGTCACGCCCGATACGGCTGTACCATCGCTGCGTTTCACACTAAACGCTTGGGTCTGTCCCACCTTCAAGGTAGACAACAAAGGATGAATCACCAACTGCGTGGCCGAAGGATTCACATTACCGAAGTTAATATAATCAAACGGTTCAGCACTGTCTTTACTGAGGAAGCTATCTGCTCCAGGAACGAGCAAATTACTCAGTTGCTCGATGCTTTTATCATTGACATAATCACTCCACTTTTGCGTAACAACAACCGCAGCTGAATAAATATCCTGGCCCAATTCATCTTGATCATCCGGGATCAAGTATGGAAAACCAGAGCCTTCCCTCGGTAGATTGCCTATTTCTGTATCAGCGGCGACACGCACAAATACAACAACGCCACCATCTCCATAATTAGAGGCTGTTAAATTGTCCGCGCCAGGTGCACGCTGGGTAAGTATTGAAAACTCTTTGGGTGCAAGAGGGTCATAACTCCCCATGTCCAAGACCCCCAGCACAAACACCCGTTGAGTCTCTGGCAAGGAATTAAAAAAATCCTTGAAACCAGTCCCTAGTGGCACTTGGTCTAGAGCGTCAGGCAACAAATTACAGCTGAAGTCTACACCTTTGGACAAGTCCATCATTACAACGCCCAACTCCGATACACTACCCGTAATCATCGAGAGTTGGAGGCGCATGGTCACTTGATAACCATGCGACTCTCGAATTTTCAAACTGGTATTCACACGTGCGGCTTTTTCACCCGGCTGCATCAGTAATAAATTGCCAGAAACAATATTCAGAGTAACGGTTGCCATTGACTCGTCAAGTGATGCCGCCTGTTCGAAAGACAATAACGGTTTTCCAAGTACAACGGAGTCCAGCTTTACAGTTGCATTTGAACTGCTTGATAACGAAATTTCGCCTGCAAACCCAGGAAAAAAACTATTGCCCTCCATGCGGGATACATACTGCTGCTCTAACAATCGATTAAGCCTAGTCTTGTTAAAAACATTGACAGCCCCCCAACCAAACGTGACGGACTGGCCAGCCATTTGCTTTAGTATTTCTTCACGCGAGTTAATACCCATTACGGCACCTCATTCAAAAATTTAAAAAAATTTATCTGCCCTACACATCAAGGTGCAGCATAGGCAACCAGCGGCAAGGGTATTACGATAAAAGAGCTAAATGTAAAAGGCCCGCTTGCATATTTGCACTTTACTATTGCAAAAGTATCGCTATTATTTTCAGATTGGGTATAAAGACCCTTTGCATCAATCGTACCACTGCCCACGACTGTAAGTGTCGTGGCCGCTTCTGCGATTATATCAGCCCCCCCAGTCACCCATTCTAATTGCACCGTAGTGGCTGTTGAACTACCCTCGACCATCGCAGCGCCCGCATCCGCAGTGCGATTAACGATGACAGTGGCGACAACTTGATTGCCTGACTCATCTGTCACGCTAACACTATCGATATCATAAGGACTTGTTGAATCCGTATAGTTAGGCGTATAGACATTACTGTAGCCAATCTTATCTTGCAGTCCACCTTGCCCCGGGCCAATCAGCTCCCATGAAAGTGAAGCCCCACTCACATGATTGGCACTGAATGAGACGTTGTCGCCTTCAATTGGAGTCTTACCAATTGTTTTCACTGTTAGTAAAGGATTCACTGTAATGGTTTTTTTCAGCACACTGACTAATGCATAGCTGACATAATTGCCTTTTTTTGCAACTACGCGTTCGCGGATAAAGTCACCTTTAAAACCAGATAAATCAGGCGGTGTATACAGGCCAGTGCTGGTATCAATAGTTCCCTTTAACGTGCCGTCGCCAGAAACAGATTCAACTGACCATACCACATCTGTTACCGTGGCAGGCTCAACTCTAAACTGATGAGTGGTGCCAACAGGCATTATGTGTGCCATAGGTGTTATTTCGTAAGCTGAAAATGAATGGCCCACTGTACCTTGCATGACCAGATCGTTAGGCAGGCTACAACTGTTCAGGCTGACGGAATCTTCATTTCTGAAAAGTATACTCTCAAGAACGAACGTGTTCAGTTCTGGCAAACCAGCGAGGGCATTGTGGGTTGCAGCTTTAATCTTACCGATCATCTCTGGCACGTATTCACTTTTGTACTTAATACACAGCCTGTTCATAACGTCATTAAGCGCGTCAGTGGCGGCGGGTATGCTAGTGCACTTAATTGTCTCGGATCGGCTAGGCTCATTATCCATGACCGAGCTAACTTCCAAACCACTGCCATCGGCCTTAACTTTATAAGATGCCTTTGATGACCCCGCCCAAGTTTGAGCTAAAGTCCCAACCCATTGTGAACCCCAGTTATTAAAATAACCTGCTGAAATATCAACTGTATTCTGGCCACTCCAAGCAGCTGTAATGTACTCGCCCGCCGCAGTCACCTTTAGTTGATTACCTTCACCTGCAAACTCCAAGGTTTGGTAAGCAATGGTCACCGGCAATGTGGCCCCTTCACTCTCAGTTACATAGTTGTAGCTTTTGTGTTGCACATCAGCACTTCCACTTAGCGTTTTAAGTACATAGTCATTCTCTTCTTTAACAGCGGTACTGGTCATCGAAGAATAAAACGACGAGAGTTGCGGGTGTACCACTTTTTCAAGCAGTGTTTTTTGCCCTAACATAATAATTGCAGAGTCTCTGCTCGTCAGGTAGGGAAAATCAGCTGGGAGTGCTGTCCCGACAAGGTCTCCCTGCATCGCTACCAGCACCAACAACTCGCCGTCGGCAATACCTGTAGAACCAGGAAGTTGACGAACATAAAGTACTATCGACGCAGGCTTAAGGTACTGATTCTTACTTTTGTCAATCGTACTCAAGACCCAGACTTTTTGATCCAGAGGTAGTTTTTCTTTAAAGTAGGCCTGAATCGCTTTACCTACATCTTCCTGATCCATACTATGTTCATTAACATCAACTGTGAAACCGGTTCCTTCACTAATATCAAAAACCACCTGGTCTTTGTCATTTACCGCACCTTTCCTGGCCATCAGGTCAAGTGTCATGGTTAACACTTGGCCGTCCAGCGGGTCCAGTACACTAATCGACGTGACAATCCCCTTGGCTGCGACAGTTTTATATGAACCGGCAATGATCGGCAGCCGAAGCTTACAACGCGGATCATTACTGACATCTCCATCCGTATGATTTTCGAAGGACATGAGTGGCGCATCAAACTCATATCCAGATAGCTGCTTCGTCTCTGCCCCTCCTGACACCGAAAGACTGATAGGTAGCGCAACGCTTGCCGAATTGAAGCGCTGAATGTACTCCTGCTTTAACACTTTATTGGCTGATTGACGGTCATACGCCAAAATAGCACCCCAACCATAGGTTCTTGACCCTTCAGCAAGCCACTGATTAAGTTTTAAAGTATCATTCACTACTGGCACAGTTTTAGTTAACTTGCTCAACGCCCTGAATTCTTTTGACATATTGCACCTCAGTGTTTTTAATTGCCATTGTGACTTTGGTTAAGCAACCAATTTAAATTCAACAGTCGGGAAAGTTTGATAGCTCTCCCCACCATCGAAACTGACACTGGTTTTAATCGAAAATATTTCACCCAACGTCAACCCATTGAGGTAACTCAACGGTAAGATCACATCAAACTTCCCGAGCTGAGCCTCAGCCAGCACTACTTTTCGGCTGCGGCATAAATCATAGTTTTCACCCGCATCACTTACTCCGCCATTAGCCCCAATGGTGACTAATTGATCTGCTGCCATGAATTTCCACTTATCCAGATAAAACGGGGCACCGCTACTTGGCACTTTCGCCCGTGAAATCTCTGTTACTGCGCCCTCCAACGCACATTTCAAACGTGTGTATTGGTTGACGGGCAATTTATTAATCTCAATATTGAAGGGGGCTGAATAGTAAATTTCCTTATCATCCACCGGGTGCTCAGGTACGACGCTATACACGACATCTATTCGCTTACCCATATAGACCGGAATAAACTCCAACGGAACTTTGAATTCTCGTGGATTACTTTCTAGTGCCGCCCCCGTGTAAGCTGCACTCCCATCTACAAAAGCCCATTCAACGTGTACCGTATCGCCCGCCTCAATAATTGCAGCATCCGGGACTATCACACTCGCCCCGCGCACTGCCCCCTCCATTGCATCATACATAAACTGATCTTCATCATCCGGATAGGCTGTTTTAACCATTGGCGCAATTAAACTTCGCGTTTGGCGAACTTGGAACTCTAATACATTAGAAGTTCTCGATAGCTTCTGACGGCCCCACTGATAAAATAGTTGGATCGTCTGCCAGTTGTTAGCCTTTAACCAATTAGCGTCAAACACACACTCCACTCTGCCACTGTCTAGGTTCGATGGGTCAACGCGCAGTGTTTTTAATGCACTTAATGTCTGCACAGTGCTCATTCCGTACACTCGAATGTCATCTCCTATTCGGGCCCCTTCGTACAAAGGGATACGTACAGTAATACCGTTGGGGTACTTATCCGGGTTAACGTCCGCGCCACTAAAACTATCAAATATAGGCGCTTCCAGTTTTGGCTCTACAGCAGGAATGATCTCATAGCGTTGTCGGCTTGCAATTGAAGTTAAACCACTGTCATTCGGCGCATAGTCAATTGTGTAATCCAGGTAGCCAAAGCCATTTTCGATAAAGTCAAATAAAGACTTCTCAATAATCCATGACAGCGGTTTACCAATATCGTTGCTTTGCAGAATATATTGATAAGTATCCGAGTCACCCGGATCACTCGGGTCGCCCGGATCGCTGCCCTGCATATACCCAGACCAAGAAAAAGTAACTTTGTCTCCTACGGCCATTGCTTGATAGGGCAGTACGCTGACACTGGCCCCCTCCCCAGGAAGCTCATCAATATTGATACACAGTGCATGAGACTGCGTAATATGAGCGGCCGGAAGTAACTGTGCAGGACGTTTACCGATATAAATCATTAAACGTCTGGACTCTGCACTTATTGTCGTTTCGCCCTTGAGTCTTACTGCATAAGAATAAAAAGCCCAGCCCTGATCCAGTGGCGCAATTGCAATGTTAGGTAGATTGACCAGCATCCCCTTGGCCAGCTCGGCTTCTGATCCTGAAACGTCAACAGGGGAATCAATAAAATCGATGACCTCACCGCTTTCACTGCACCCACGCCAATTCGGATAAAGTGTATCGCCTTCTATAATACCGTCGTATTTGATATAGGTCAGAAGGGGGCCTGAACCCAACTCCTCCAAATCCAAAACTTTTTCGGCATCTAAACTTTCAATGATAGGTAGCGGAAATGTATCAGCCACGACAATTACTCCACAGAGGCATTTAATAAGCAGACACTTAACGCCAGTGTCCCCAGCTTGAGCCTGACGATTTTTTTCAGGTTACGCTCTAAATCATCATGCGCCTACTAGCTAATCTGATAGGTTCGCGCCGCGGTTACAGCTGTTAGTCTTGGCTTATACGCTCACGTATTCACCTTGCTACCAGGTTTATTTTGTACATGATTACCGGCCTTTTTAATTTCGTGAGCTCATCGCTCTGAGGTCAGCGTTGCCTATCGTTAACCATAATAACCATTCACTTATTGCCCACTCTTTAAGAAGAGACCCAGACTCATGACCACTCCAACTGCGGTGCACTCCAATGCTTTCAATTTTCTAGGTGCCCTACAAAGCGGCGTTGATCAACGCACGGGGCAATACACCCTGTCGATCAATTTGCCAGAGATTAAAAGCAACTCTCTCAACGGCCCCAGTATCCCGCTGGTATTGAGCTTTAGCCCCATTAGCCGTATCGATCGAGGCTTTGGTTATGGCTGGAATTTATATCTCACGCATTTTGATATAAGCACTCAAATTATTTCACTACGCTCCGGTGAAACCTTCAAAGTCACTGAATGGGACAGCATTACCTCACGCGCAATTATCCCCGAGCAGCGTCTTGATACGTTTCATTTATACGATGAGGGTAATAATCAATATCGCGTCATGCATCTTTCAGGAGAGATGGAAATCCTGGTTAATCAGGGCACTGTCGCGATGCCTGAAGAATTTTATTCTGCACAAGGTCATAAAATCACTTTGGCCTATACGGACTTTCAAGGTGAGCATTTTTTAAATGCTATTACCGACTCTGACGATTTGCCGATATTGTCTATAGAACGCGACCCCAATGATGACTTCGTGCACATCGACATATACCCATTTTCCGGAGGACAGGGGCAGCCGATTGCGCGCTATAGCTTGGAGCTAACGGGCGTCGATAATCACGTCACTAAAATCCACTTGCCTTCTGACGATTTGGCTTCTTGGGCATTTGAATATAGACAGGTTTTTGAATGCCTGTGTCTGGAAAAAGTCACCACGCCAACCGGGGGGCATGAAGCCATTACTTATGACAGTCAAGGTCATTTGCACCCAGCATCCGGCACCAGCCCGCTGCCACGTGTTGCTACCCATGTGGTGTTTCCATTGTTTGATCAACCGCCGATCGAGAACCACTATAGCTACAGCGACGAGAACTTTATGGGCTATGGCGCAGGCGGCTTTGACTGGGATGACGATGGCCTTGATAACCTATTCAAGGTGAATAGCGATTACACCTATCACAGTACCGAATCATTGATTGTTGAGGGTAAGGCCGAACGAATAATAGAACGCAGGTTTAATCGTTATCATTTGTTGAGCCATGAAGTCACCACACAAAATGATCATGTTCACCGTGTCATCAATGAGTACCCACTTTATAGTGGTCAATCTTTTTACCAGCAAATGCCATACTGCCAAATGCCGATCAAAGTTAAAAGCACCTGGTATTTGGCTAATGATATAAATCAACTGCGTAGCGCATCAACCTCTACAACCTATTCTCACCGAGGAAACGTGTTGAGCCATACCACAGAAGAAGGGATGGTGGAGCTTTACACTTACTACAGCGCAAAAGGTGAAGACTCTGACGGCTACTTCTGCCCTCCCGACCCAGAAGGCTTTGTGTACCGAGTACGTGATAAGAAAGTTATTCCGGCTCCCACTTCAACCGGCGAACCTGCAAACGCCTTGCTCACACGTTATTCTTATATGGCATTACCCTCTCTGGCTAGAGAGCGCGTCGACACTTTCTGTGTGCAGGAGAGCGAAACTCTCTTCGAAATCAAAGATGAACTCATTTTTGAACTGCAGAACAAGGTGGTGAGTTATTTTGATCTCCCGCAAGATCCACTGCTGCATGGTCGCATCCAACAGGAAGCCTTAACACTCAACAACAACACCACGACTACTGAATACACGTACACGCGCCTTGACGACTTGTCAGTGTTGGAGATCACGGAAACTATCAAGAGTGAGTTAGACCCAAAAACTCCGTTGAGTAAAACGCTGTTGAGGCAAGTATCCCTCTATACCGGCCTGCTGCAATACACGCTGGAAGGCGATGTTGCCCTACAGTACAGCTATGACGCGCTGGACAGGCTCATTCGACAAACTGTTGCTCCCGGCACTGATGTCGAAACCTCACTGTCCTATGCCTATGCACTCAGTGTAGAAGGCACCCAAGCCAAGCAAGTTGTGACAAATGCAGATGGCATTGAGACTCATACGTATGTTGATGGACTTAATCGCGCCGTTCGTACAACCCTGATTGATCCCGGCAGCCCACTAACTGTAGAGCGCCAAGTGTATTCCGCGCTTTACGACGTACGAGGCAATCTGGTCAGGGAAACCGAACATGACTGGATTGATGATGAGGAACGCTTATCCAGCAGTTTGATCGACTATGACGATTGGGGTCAGCAATTTTGTGTCACTGCGGCCGATGGCGTACAGACAGTCGAATATAACGACCCGATTGGTATTTCTGTAGGCACGCCTCCTGTCAAGCGGGCTACACAGACCCTCTACACCCAAAACAAAACAACGCCACAGCTAATCAGCGGCCTGACAATCAGCGTATTCAATGCATTCAAAAAACCGATAAAAACTGAAATATACACTGCCAACCGCACGCTAATGTCGGTCGATACTTATACATATGACGGTTTTGGACGCTGTATTGAGACAACCGACACGGCCAAACTCACTACGCGCTTTACTTACGATGCATGGTCCCGTCTGACAAGCACAACATTGCCCGATCTTACCCGAGTCAGCAGCGAATATGCCTCACACAGTAGCGGCGAGCTACGTGTTGCCACGCGCGTTCAACCCAATAATCACTTGCTTAAAGAGTACCTCGCGGGTGAACAGCAGTTTGATGGATTTGCACGACTCACCCAAATGACAACCGGTAAACGTAGCGAGCTTTATGACTATGTCGACGGGCAAAATCTGATCAGTCGCCTGACCAAAGCCAGTGGGACGCCCATTGACTATACCTATGACCTTAGACTTACCACTCAGGCGAAAACCACAGACGTCGCAGGCGAGGAGCTGTCCACCTTCAAATATAACGCTGTTAATGCATTGATGAGCTCAGCCGTCAACCCTGAAGGTAGATTGACCTACCTCTACAATAGTCATAAACAAATGATCAGTGAAACACGCACTGATAACAGTGGGACAACTTGGGAAACGCAATTTACCTATTCATTACAAGGTCTGCCCCTTAGCAAAACCGAATACAACGGCATGCGCAGAATCTACGAATATGATGACAACGCGCGTCTTTTACGCGTACAACAGTCTGAAGACGATGAGGATAAAGCGCTGAGTGTGAGCTTTGCTTACAACAGCCTGGGCCAGTTATCGCAGACGATAACGAGTGACCGTGCAGCCGCCCCCTATTAACAGTTGAGATTGGGTATAACGATCAAGGACAGGAAGTGCTGCGCTCACAAACCTTGAACAGGGCGGTCTCAAGGAGCAAGTGCAACACCTCATGTAAGGTGTTGCCATGTCTACCCAATACAACCACCTGAGTACCGA
>NZ_WIWK01000055.1:0-38783 GCF_009600165.1 Pseudomonas sp. FSL R10-0399 | reverse complement strand
GCGCAAGCGCTTGGGCTGGAAGACGCCGTACGAAGTGCATACAGGGGTGAGCGTTGCACTTATGTGTTGAATTCAGGACAAAAAGAAAAAAACATAGCGGTGAACTACTCTCTTGTTTTGACGAGTTTTTAACAGATAACCGCATGATTAATCACCTCAAGGTTCAGCTTTGTCATTAGACAATTAAAGGGTATTCGGAAAACGTTATTCATCCAAGGAGTACTTACGTCGAAGGTGTTCGCTTAAGTCAGCTTTTGCAATACCACTGTTCAGCACCGAAGCCGATTCGTCCAGATGGTCCTCCGCCAAAAACTGGCAGTAGACCGCTGCCCGTGTTGGGTCAGTCGATGACGCCAGGTACACCTACTGGTCGCCCCGGTCGTAGTTGTGAAAAATGCGGTAGGTCATCTCGGTCATGGCTGTTTAGCGACAACCTAGTTTGACACTGCGGCGCCCGTGTAATGGGCGTTCGGTAGTCCTGTTGCCACTGCCGGAAAACAAAATAATCTGACACAAGAATCGCCCCCATCGAATACGGCAGTGTTCGTCCGACAATATAGCTTGACACAAGCGTTCAGTGTTTCCGGGGCTTCCAGCCGATTGGCGGGCTAAAACCCCTGTTCTTGTGTCAATCTTTATTGTTCAGTGTCAGGTTATTTTGTCTGGTGTCAGACTCTATTGTTTGGGAACAGCTCATCTTTTCCTACTCGATTCTGGGGAGCATAAAACGCCCCCCTCTTACGGGCTACACCTCGAAGGGTGGGCTTGGCTGTTGTACTTTTCTTATCTGCGCAGATTGGTCGCCTCAGCATCCTGAATTCGATCCCAAGACATACCGACCCGAATAAAGATCACGACTCCCACAATGCCCAGCACAACCCAAAGCCACATTACCGAAGGTACGGATGTATTGAAGTTTCCCTGCCATGCGTTCAGGAAAATTTCCTTGAGATAACTCATTAAGTTCCAGACACTTGCGAGCATGAGAATAATCGCAACAGCGGTTCTGATGGCGATGCTTTTTCCTGCGTTTTTCATAGTCAATTTCTAGGCCTTTATAGTGTTGGCTAAGCAAAGCAGGGCCAGCGTGATCAGGTCAGAGCGAGAATTCATCTTGACTCTTACTTTCTCCATGTGTCTGCCATCCCGCCTCAATTTTACTGGCTATGCCCTCATAGTGGCCTGTAGTGTGCGCCGGGATTTGCCTATCTGGTTTTGAGACCCAGCAACTGCGTCTTGCTAATGCCAGAAATCATTTCATCCCTAACCCCCGCCGAAGCGGCGCACTCAGGCCATAGCTTAATGGCCTCAAAGACTTGCTCAATTAGAGGTTCTGGACTGAAGCGACGAAGCTACAGAATAACCGCAAGTTAAAGAAAACTTTCCTTAGTGTCCATATCTTGGCTATTGAGTAAAGGATTCTTGACTTAAGGTTCTTTTTAAAATTTGTAGCTTCGCAGCTAGAAAATTTCCAACCCCCAGCACTGGTTTCCACCATCGCCGGTTTACGCTGATTCAGTGAATTATCAAGCAGTGCTGTGATTCCACATTTTTCGATGGGCTTTTCAAATTGACGCAATAGGCATAAATGCCTATCCTCAGCCGATAGGCATTTATGCCTATTGCCCATCTTCGACAGAGTGAATCCCATGACTGCATCCATTGCCCGTGTCCACGTAAACGGGATCGAAGTCGGTTCGTTGCCGACTGAAACCTATAACGCAATTGCCAATAAAGTGCGCAAAGATCGTCGCCTTTATCTGGCTTGGGTCTTCGCCGCTACCGGAGCCGTGCTGAATATGTTGGCACGGTTCTATACCTCGTTACCCTCAGTAGTTGTCGGCCTTTTCCTGTTGTGCGCAGCCTTTTCGCCCGAAACATTTACCGGCATAGTGGCCGAAGTGAAAACCGCAAATCCCGACGCCATCACCCATGCGGTTCGCAAGCTGCTTGGATTCATCTGCATTGCCTTTGCCGTGATGGTGCCAATGGTTGCAGTTTTGTTCCCTGGGTACGTGCGGTTCCAAAGCCCGTTCGACCAAGCACTGAGTCGAGAGATTCGGAGTTTGCTGGAAGTGCCAACCGATGGCTTGTTGAATGTCGTCATCGGACATCCAAAAAGCGAGTAATCGGCTATGGATAATCGGACACGATTCAAAGCGCTTCTGGCTAAGCATAAAAAAACTCAGGCAGAGGGTGCGGCTCTCATCTGTGAATACACGCATAAACCTTGCGCCGTCCGCACTGTTCGGTCGTGGATTAATGATCCTGACAAGCCTAGTTCCAACCCGTGCCCGGATTGGGCTGTGAAAGCACTGGAAGCGGCCCTTAAAGCGCGTAGCGCTAAGTGATAAGCGGGATCGCAATGCTCCTGCGCGTCAACATTCAGCAGCAATTATAGAAAACGTCGAGCACTGCCTTAGAGGAAGGCTGTTAGTTGGCGTATAGGAAGTGCAACCAGTTCAGGTGTTCCCCAAGCAGGTGTTCAGTAGGATTTCAGTGATCGCTAACGCCAGAGAGGCGTTAACCGGCCTCAATTTTGCTGAAAGGGAGCATTCAAGATTCTGTGTCGTGCAGAACCTTCGACGCGTTATGAAAATCAAGAATTACAGCCTCCCGCGCAATCGCTCGATTGAGATGATGAGCACTACAATCTCGACGAACCTGAACTGCAACATGGCCTGCAAGCACTGCTATATCCAGCCAGAGCTGCTACGGATCAAGGAGTACATCGACGAGGCCACCTACCGCCGTTGCGTTGAGGTGATCATTGAAGCATTCCACCTCGATGATTCAGTCTCATATCTACACTTGGATGTGCTTGGCGGCGAAGCCACCTTGATGCCTTACGAGTTTTGGGAACGGAATCTACCCTGGACGCTCGACAGGGTAAGCGAACTGAATAACGCCGGCGTTCAAACCGAGTTCACCTTCTGTAGCAACCTCATGTGGCGCGATGATCGTTACCTCGATCTCTTGCGTGCTCACCGCCACCATCCGTCTATGGATATTGCCATCAGCTTCGAAGGCCAAGAAAGTGGCCGGTTTGGGCGCAACATGGCCATCTTCCCAAAATTTCTAAAAAGGATCGAAGCACTGGGCGATTGCAATATGCTCAATCTCGTTCTGGTCATGGGGCAGGGGATCATCGACCTGGGGCCTCTATACATCATCGACACGTTTGTGAAACGCGGGATCACTGACGTGACGTGCGACATGGTTTTCCCGTGGGGTTCAGGCAAGGCTTACTTCGACCTGTATCAGCCGCAATACGCAGATGTTGCACGCTTCATTGCAGAGTTGACCGACCTCGGCAAGCCATATGGTTTGACGGTTGACCACCTGGATGACATGCAGAAGTCCCTGCGCACGCTATCGCGCTCTCAGAACACGCTAAACGATGCTTACGAGTACCACTGGGACCATAAGGGCAACTTGTCTCTTAATCCTAACCAGACAGGGACTGAGGCAGTTCTGCCCTACGTCAGCTTGCACGCTTCGGATGAAAACGTTCCTCACAAGATCATTTGGGGCAACAGTTCTGAGCTAGACAACAAACTCAGTTTTGAGCACGAATTCTGTCGTGACTGCACTTACCTGCAAGCTTGCAACTCAGGTTGGTATCCGCACAAAGACCTTGAGGCTGACATTGTTCGGAAGTACATGGCCCCCACATCGCATGATGGGTTTTCGTGTCCCGGATTTTTCGAGTTATGGGAGCGCGAGGCAGTTCACAGTTTGGACGCTATCAGTGTAACTCGGTACGGGGACGAGCGCCGCGTACGAAAGGCAAGGCGCATCGCAAGTGCCGGTAACGATGAGCCAGACATGTTTGAGCTCGACTACGTAGATGACTACGAAGGGTTCTTCAAGTCAGTCAAGAATGCTGTGAAGGTTGTGGTGTTCGACGTTGAACTATTCGGATTAACGCCCCGCCAGCGGCTTTGGTTCTATGACCGTATTGGGCGGATAGTTACCTTCTCGGGAGGCGTTTCGACGTTTGCTGAGGCATCTTCGATCATCGCTCACTCCGTGGCCGGTAACTACCACACACTCGAAGTTGCTGCCGTTGATGTGTGCAATTTCTGCAAGAGCCACCCTCGCCACAGTTTGACAGCCTACCTGCTGGATGCACTCGCGGTCGTGCGCCACTGGCCAGATGCCCCAATCCTCATAAGTGATGATTTCGCCAAATACGGCAAATCGGGACTTGAGATTTCGTTCAAGTACGAAGACTTGCTGATCTGGGTTATTCGGAACCAATCAAGCTTCGATGACGCCGCCGTTATTGCTCCCCAGGGCCAAGTAAACCTCACCCCGGCTTCCTACGACTACATGCACCGGGTCAAGGCCAGCGCCTATCGAGTCACGCGCACCATGCAGAGCCAAACTAAATGAAAAAGATGTTGATCGCGGCTGTCTTACTAATGGTCCCCGGATACGCCGCTGCGTTCCCTATTGCTGTGGGCGCAGTAGGTGTTGGCCTGTTTGGGGTTATGGCCTTGCCTGTGGCATTGGTACTCGCTGGCGCTGTCTGGGTTTACAAGGCGAAGGGTAAAGGTTTGGTGCCTATGCTTGCCCTGCTCATTGCCGGCACAGTCTGCGTTTTCCTTATGCGTGACAATGCACAGGACCAAGAGGACAAAGCTGTTTCATTCACTAATGCGGATGCTAGCTCTTTATCGCCCAGCATCCCTTTTCCTTTTGTTGAGCCAGCTGAGCAATCAGAGTCGCCACAAGCAGTGACTCCGGCAGAATTTATGGCCGGTATTGCGGACGGTCATTTTAGGGCTCTAAAGGTCAGTACCTACCCCAGTCTCTTCATGCAGTCAGGACAGGTTGCTGTCGAGGATTTTTGGCGCGACAAAGACGTGTTGATTAATGCTGTGAACAGGCTGGGAGGGCGGGTCGTACTTGTTGATGAGTATGGTGGTATCGCCGCATCTGTTGCAGGTGCTGCAATGCGCAACTTCGGTCTCAATGTAGGGTTTCTCCAGGGAGGCACTACCGCACTATCCAAATTCGGCTGGGAGCAGATCGATTTAGGAAAAGAAATAGGTGGCACCACGGTCGCGGTGCCTGACTACAAAGACTGGATTACCGAAAACCCCGATGTTTTCGTACTGGGGATTACCACCGACCGTGAGTTCGTTATGGACGGTTGGATTTTCGGTGATCGAACCCTGTCACTCGCAGACTTCGTTGCAAACTATGAAGAAATAGTCAGGGCCAATCTCGGCAAAAGGTTTTTCGTTGTTGGTTTCGAAACGAATGACTCTGGTGCCACGCCTATCGCAGTTAACCTGCTTTCTAAAGCGGGTGTCGATGTTCACTACGTGATGCCGAACCATGATGAGATTCTGATCAAGCCTGCGTACTTTGATGCTTATTCGAACGACTCGCGAACTGTGAGCGTCGAGGATGCAGAGCGCTATGTCCTACATCGCGATGACGTTGAATTTCTCGATTTCAGTGAGAGGCCATGGCCCATAGGAACTGACTACCTCAAGGGGCGCTATCACCACCTCCCAATGTCGGAAGTAGCAACGGGGAAGCTATCCGATTTCGTTGAAAGTCTCGATCCGTACAAGGTGTATATCGGCTTAGCTTTCGACCGGCGAACTGCCTACCACTCACTTTTGGCGGGTGAGCTTCTGAGCAAGAGGGGAGTTGCGTGGCTAGGGCGTTTTACCAGGGCGTCTAGCCTTACCGAACCTTTCTTTACTGTGGAAGACCTCAATACCGAAGGTGAGCAGATTGCTTATCAGATTCGGGATGTGGCAGCCCTTATAGGTCAGCAAATCCTCGGAAACGGAACCATTCCGATTGCCCTGCTATTTGGGTTATTGGCCGCCCTCCCATCATTGGCATTCCGCCGTCGCATGACTGACCGCAACACTGTGATCATAGCTGTTGAGGGCATCGCTTACTGTTGTGTCTTTCAAGCTAAAGCGGATTATCCGCAGCTATCCGATGCCTACAGCGCATTCATGATAACCAACTCAATTTGCATGGCATGTGTGGCGATCTGGGTTTGGAAACTTCATCAGCCACCGATTAAAGCTTTCTCGCAGTTCACCCCTAAACTGCCGGCAAAGGGCTCGCTTCTGAATCTAGCAGCGGAACGTGGCTACTGCGTACCACAAGGGTTTGTGGTTGCCCCTCAGGATGCTCCGAAGCTTGCTCGGAAGAAATTTAAGGCTGGGCAGTACATTGTACGTTCTGCCGCTATGGGCGAGGCGTCGGATCACGCTTCTACAGCTGGGCTGTACGATTCATTTGTAGCTACGAATGCCGGTGAAATCCCGGCTATGGCATCAGCAGTGTTTGAAGGGTTCATGGCAGTCGGGGTAGATGGATTTGCGCTCGTTCAGCCATACGTCGAGGCTGAATGGTATGGGGTTATCCAACTCCAGGATAACGAACAGTGCTCTCAGATGATCTGTGATATTGGTCAGGCAGAAGCGATTACATCCGGTTCTGCCGGCGTCAAATCCTTTGCTTTCCCAGCATGGGATGCGAAGCGAGCACCTGCTCAAGTCCGATCTGCTGCTACAGCATTGCTGGGGCTTATGGCTGATGGCGCCTACTCACTGGAATTTGCATTAAAAGCAAACGGCTCATTAATCATCTTGCAGGTGAATCAGTCATTTTTCCGCGCATGCGCGGGAATAAGGCTAAAGCAGGCATCGTCGCAGCAAGTCATTGAGGTTGGTGCGGCCCACCCTGATCCTCTATCAGCAGGGATTGTGGCAGGTCTATCACCCGGCCAAATATTTGCATTTGGTCATCGTCGATTCTGTTTGGTTGAGTCTGCTTTGAGTGCTAGATGGACCTTGCGCACCGACCTTACAAAACTAGGTTTCTCACCCAACAAGGCTAAGGCAAGCCACTTGCTGGCATGGGCTGACCGCACCTCCCGTTCCTGCATCATGGCGAATGGTTGTGAGCCCGAGGCGGCAATTGTTGCAGCTGCGATATTCGAGGCTGGTGACAGCATTGGCCGGATGAATCGTGTCGCCACAGCAATGTTGGCTTTGGGGCAGGTTAGCCCTTGGGAGACGGAGGCACGGCCCTTAGCTTCATCCCAAGTGGGTTGCTTGATTGCCCGTTCAGAGTTGGCCGCATGGTTTGGAATGCCGGTCGCTGCGTTGGCCGGTTACGCTGCCGGATCATCTGACGAGGATTTCACTGCTGATGAGTTACCGAGTAGAGCGATCCTCGCAAGTTCTCCTGAGCACTGGGTTAAAGATGCAACGACCATTTTACTGGCCATACGTCTCTCAGCTCTCAAGCCAGCAATTGATTCACTAATCGCTGCGGGCAAGGCTCATCTGCTGCTTGACGCTTTGAAAACCCAAGTTGGGTATTGGGATGCCGATCATTCCAGTTCGGCAATCGAAACCTTAGTGCAAGTCCCGGTGAAATTTGCTGATGTGATGCTGGGGCAGGGTGCCCCTGCCTCCAGCAGTCGGCTGCCAGCTGGCGGAATCAAGGGCTCGATCATAAAACCCGAATCGGGCAGCGGTAACGGCATTTTGCTGCTTGATCGGTGCAGCATGAATTACCTGCCCGATTTGAGTAGAGCCATTGCGGTTATAGCCAGAGAAGGGTCAGTAACATCGCACCTGATGCAGCACGCGGCAGCAATGAAGTTGCCGGTTGTCATCGACGCCGAGCTACCCGAGGGCGTAAGCATCGGTACTCAGGTGACGATCAGTGCTAAAGGGGTGATTACCTGTGCATAACGCCCTGGACATGCTCAACGTGTGCATAGCACCTACGCGTCTATGCAACCTTCGCTGCGATCACTGCTATATCGCTCCTGAGCTTTTGAGTGACAAAACGATGATGGCAGAGGACGTTTATCGCAAGACCTTTGACCGGATCGAGGAACTTTTCAAGGCTGACCGGAAGGTGAGCAAGATCAACATTGAATTGTTAGGCGGCGAACTCACCATGATGCCTTTGGCATTCTGGGAGCGAAACCTGCCCTGGACCCTAGAGCGCATGGCTTCGTGGGATGCGCTCTATGACGCTGAGGGTGCCCTAATCTGGTGTACCAACTTGATCTTCAAGGACGAGGGGTATGTAGACCTTCTAAACCGAATGGGTGAGAGATTCGGCTACGGCCTTGATCTTTTCGTGCCTTGGGAGCCAGACACCAATCGGTTTAAGAAGGACTACAAGCTGCTCCCCAGATACCTCAAAACACTCGAAGCCATACACGGCATCAAGCGCAAAACGTTGTGCATCACCATGAGTCGAGCCGTTATTGAGCAAGGACCGCAATTCATTGTCGATACCTTCATACCCAAAGGCATCACTGATGTTACTTGCGACATGCTTTATCCGGCAGGCTCAGGTAAAGCGTACTTCCAGCGAAATTGCACCTATGGGCAGGTATCTGATTTCATCATCGGGCTGCGTGACCTGCTGCCTGATTGTGTCGAGCTGAGCCCGCTCATTGAAATGGAGTCGGCCTGCCGGACATTGACCCACTACCACTACCCAGGCAATGACACCTACGACATTGAAGTTGAGCCGAGCGGTGAGGTGACATTCAATTCAAGCTACACCGGGGACGAAAGCATTTTCGCGACCCAAACCCTTTCTATCGCTGATGAGTCGTTCGCTGCTAAGACGGTATTCAACAATACCCCCGAACTCAGATTGCGGCATGGAATGCCATACAAGGCATGCCATACGTGTGAGTTCGCTGTCGTCTGTTCGGGCGGATGGGCGTGGCACAAGCAGCTTTCTGAACCAATGTCCGACCTAATCAGTCACGGCGACTGCGCTGGCTTGAAGCGTGTTTGGTCGCTGGCGAAGTCGCGCATGGGGATTACTCATGCAGACAGAAGCCAATATCTCACGATGATCGAGAGGCGGCATCGCCGTGGAGCCGTTGAGGTGCGGAAGCTTGAAACGTCTATCGCTCGCGGCGCCGATACGGTTTTGGAAGAAAGCGATTTCGCAGACGATTATCAAGGCTATTTCAATCAGTTCACGCGCCCCCGAATTGTTGCAATGGCCCCAGGCGCCATCCACGGTAAAACTTGGGTAGAGCGGCTTTTTTTCTATGACGCCATTGGGGCTCATGTATCGGTCACGGCCAATTGGTTTTCCAGCGCGGCGGCAGAGGGCGGCGAGGAATTGTTCCGTCACATCGTCTACCGAAATTACCACTTCTTATCATTTCCCAACGGCTCTGTAGCTACTGAGTTGCGAAGGCATCCATGGGAGCTCACGCACTCGCTATTGGAGGCGCTGGAGCGATTGCGGGGCGGTGTAGGAGTCCGCGACGACAACGGGCGGCACGATGAGTTAGTTGAGTTCGCATACCAAATGTTAGAGGCGGAACAACGCCAGGAGTTGTTGCATGCTGGTTAACCCGCTCACGCTTCATATTCGACTGACCAAACACTGCAATGCTGATTGCTCGTATTGCAGCAGCTGGCAAGAGTCACCAGACGCAAGGCTTACTCCGGCTGATCTTCGTAAGTCCATCGACTTCATCCTCGACTCTGCCCCAGATAAGCTTGGCGTATCGTTCACCCATGTCACAGCCCAGTTCCTAGGTGGCGAAATAGCGATGGTTCCCGCAGCGGAGTTGGATGCACACATCGAGGTAGTTAAATCCGCCTGCGCGGTGCGAGGCCTGATCTGTGTATTTGGTGCGCAGTCGAACTTGATCCTATCGCAACGCAATGCGGCTCGCCTCTACGACCAGTTTGAAGGGCGACTGGGTACTAGCATTGATCTTTCGACTAGCACCAGGACCATCAAAGGCGACCCTGAAAAATACCGGGTTATCTGGAAGTCAGCAGACACATATCTTCGAAAAAATCGAAGCACTCCGGGTGCAATTTATGTTGTCGAGCCGGATAACTCTGCCGATGCAATTCTCCATCTTCGGGAGGCTGCCCGGTCAAGGCGAGCCATAACCTTCCGGCCGATTTTCAAGGGTGGCATTGATTCCGTCCACTTGAACTCCGCTGAGCAGTTCCAGGCATCTATGGTCGAGTTGTTTGATGAGTGGTTTCTGCGGATGCCAGTTATCGCTGAGCCATTTTTTCAACTCTGCGAATCCCGAATTTGGGAAGTGAGCGGGGTAAGCCGCGTCCAAACGACCGCCTGCGCATTCCAAAGTGACTGCACACGCAAAAGCGTCAATATCGAGCCCAATGGCGATCTTTACGTTTGCCTTGAAATGGCTGATGCAGGTATGGCGCCAATTGGAAATGGCGTGAAGGGCGAATGGTACATCGAGGCCCTTGGTGTATATGCAAGCCGCGCAAGCAACCTTCCCCAGTCGTGCAAAGCGTGCCCATACGTGAAGTCTTGCCACGGTGGGTGCATGTACGAGTCCATTTCCCAGGGACAAGGAGTGCATGGCAAGTCTCACCACTGCTCAACGTGGAAAGCGATTTTCAAGCGTATAGACGACGCTGTTGCAGTCCACGGCGCAGACCATATTCATGAATGGCTGCATCGGCTTGTGACGCGGCATGAAAACGCTCGTATTGCTGGAGTGGTGAAAGGTGATGTTCGAGAGATTGAGGGGGTTGAGTAAGTGCAACTGAATGAGTTGTTCCGGGATGGGTATTTCGTATCCTCAGTAGATGGGGACATTGCTGACAAGCTCCTTGCCGAGGCAAAGGCTGATCTGTTTTTGCCAGACAAGCCAGGAAGCCCGGACATTGCCGAGTGGGAGGCCGAAAACCCTTCCCTCAACAACCGGGTGCCACCTGCGTATCTCTCTGTCATGGAGCAGCTGGGATTAAGTGATGCGACTCGGCATATAAGAATGCACATGGGGGATTGGTCCAGAACCAACTGCATGTTGCAACGCGGTAAAAGGGGGGACTCGATGGTCTGGCATCACGATAGCTACGACCCGATGCACCTGATCTGCATGCTCTACCTGAGTGATGACGCGTGGGCGCCAGAGGATGGCGGCATGCTGCAACTCGGGGAGGGGGATATAGACCAGCATGGCTTTCTCGTTGACACGCAATCAGTCGCAATCAAGGCATCCGTATCGCCAAATCACGGCACTCTGGTTTGGGCGATAAACACCAACCCACGTTTCGTGCATAGGGTTACGGAAATCCTCAGCGACAAGGTGCGGTACACGATGGTAGGTCAGTTCGGGTTTCGGGAGAACGTGTTGCGCACCCGAGTCGCACAAAAATATGGTTCGAATTGGCGCTGATGAAAACTATCGCACTCAAGAAATACCGGCTGGCGGATGCCTACAAGACCGCTCCGACTGAAATGGGGTTTATAAAGCTGGCCATACGAATGGCCGGCACCCTCGGCGATAGCCTTTACGGCAGTGAGGCCTTTGAAGCCGTAGTAGTAGGGGACGATCCGATTGTTTCCATGATGCTGGCGCTAACGCTCCATCGTTCTGGTTCGAGGGTGTTGATTTCCCCCGACTCCGTTGGAACACAGGATTGGCCATCGAAAGATTGGGGCTATCAGCTTGCTGAGACTGTGAACTCCTTCGATGCCAACGTCGCACAATTTGTGGCCAAACACCTTGAGGGTTTCGATCCCCAGGACGGTTACATGCGTGCGCTTTCGCTACTGATCACGGAGTGCGCCAGCAGCGAGAGAATCATGATTCTCCAGGCCGATAATTTGCAGTCAAGCCATGGGGTGATAAAGGGGGGGCGAGACCTCATATTTTTCCCCCTTAGCCGCGAATTACAAGACCGCCCACTTATTAATCCCCTCTGGAGACTGGTGAGGGAAAAGGTCAAGAAACTCAGTTTCAACCATTCCGAGATTGAGTACGTGAGTGCCCGCAAGTTGTTCATCACAACACCACCTTCAAGGTACATCGATCCCCAACTCGGCACCCGCGTCGGCTTGGCGCGAGAAGGCGAGTCCGGTGTTGTCCGCCGTGAACGCTGCGATGACGTTCGTTCGGCGATCAATCACCAAATAGGGGATCAGTAATGCAGCCTGGGCTTTCCAATGTCGGCATTGGCCGTACTTCATTCCTGTTCCAGATCAACGTCACACGCCGCTGTCAGCTGCGTTGTAGCCATTGCTACATCCTCTCTGACAAGAAGACCAACTCCCCTGATATGACTGAGGCGGAGTTTCTGCATGTCGTTCAGGGAATCGTGGATCACATGAAGCTCGACTATGAGTTTTCACGCCGCTACACCTTCGTTGACATTCATGTCATCGGTGGTGAGCCTTCCATGCTCGGTGTCGAATTCTTCAAGGCTGCACTTCCCAAAGCTAAAGCAATGCTCAGCGAACTCCCTCAAGAGGTGGCATTCAGCATTGTCACGAACCTCGTAACCCAAGAGGCCTTGGACGTATCTCGACTATTCGACAAGGTGGCCACCTCCTACGAGCGCAGCACACGTTTCAACAAGCGTAAGCAGGAAGAAATCTGGCGGAACAATGTCCGCACATTGATGGCCGAGTCTAAGATTCCGGGTATCCCTGGCCCTAAGGACTTTTCAGTTACCACTGCTCTTGTTAAGCCGGTAGTTCAAGCCGGCGCCGCCTCGATGATCGAAGAGCTTGTAGAACTTGGGTTTACCAAAATGCACTTTGGTTTCTTCATTCCCAGCGGGGACGGTGATCTGAATTCTAAGCTGGTGCAGCCTAAGCACAGCGAGACGGCACAGTTTTACTGCGATGCCTTGGATTGGTACATCGACAACCGTGCCCGGATTCCAGACCTTTGGATCAATCCGTGTGAATCCTGGCTGATGGCAGTTCACCAGGATCAGCCTATGGATGATGTGGTTTGTCCCATCGTCCACGGTGCCTTGGATATTGACTCTGATGGCCGGACGATCAGTTGCATTGAAAAAGGTGGCACCAACGACTACCACTCTCACGGAAACCTATTTGAGACGGTCGAGGTTCCAAAAGCGGATGGAACGAGCGAGGTCCAGTTCACCACTACGATCCATGATGTGTTGACCTCGCGCAGCTATCTACGTGAAGTGATTAAGGCAACCCGACTACCCGATGCTTGCAAAAAGTGCGACGAACGCATGATTTGTAGGGCCAGCTGTGGCGTTCTACATGAACAGTGGAACGGTCAGGGTGAGTGCCCTGGATTCAAGACCTTTATTAAGCATGCACGAAAACGAGTGGAAGAAGGCGTCCTCCCCCAGGCAGTCTTGATGCGCAACTCTGCCCTGCCAGACCACCTTATCGCTGTGGGCTGACTTGATGACAAAACCTCAAACCCCAAAGCCGGAGGCGGCGACTAATGCGCCCGGCTTCTTTGCCATATTCCCGATCCTGGCCAAAATTCTCTGGCGGTATGGTCGAAAGCTTTTCAACCTCGAAACGTTGGCTGCTCTTGAAAAGAAGCAGGGGGCCGGCAGCGGTGAACGAAGTGTTGAAGAAGCGCTTCTTGAGCAGGCCTTGGAGCGCAACAAGCATCACTACCATGTGCCAATGGGACGGCATTCCGACACCTCAAAGACAGCGCAAGAAAGCTCGTTGAGCAACCCTGTAATCGTTGTAAAGGGGGGCGGTAACAATGAGCATAACCGCTAGTCAGTACGACCTAGACGTACCAGACACTATCGAAAACGGTTACTTCGTTTTCACCATCATGCCCACGCTGCAATGCCCGTATAACTGTAAGCATTGCTACCTGTCGCTGGAGCAACGACGCGACCCCACGACGATGACAATTGATCAGATGCGTGTGGTATGCCGCAAGGTAGACGCGTATTGGGATCAGGTTCAACCGCCAAGTCGCGTAGTGCTGGTCTACAACTACGGCGGTGAGCCCACCAGTACTGGCCCTGAGTACTTCGAGGCCTACGTAAATATGATGGCCGAGGAATTCCCTGCCGCGAAGGGATATGAGGTCAAGCACATCATGCTCACCTCGTTACTCGGTGTGGACCTCGACGTTTGGGCGCCTCTTTGGCACAAGCACACTGGGGGTTACATTCAGACTTCGTATGACGGCTCTATGCGCTCCAGTTCCTATGTCAGGAAGTGGGAAGCAAAGGTTCGAGACGCAATATCGCGTGGACTCCGGGTAGCGACTATTAGCGTTGTAAATGCTGACCTGCTTGAGCAAGGTGCGGCTAACACTCTGAACATCCTTGCAGACCTAGGCATCTGCGAAACTGGATGGTTGCCATTCATGCTGAACGAGCAGAACTCGGTTGCAGGAAAATACGACCGATACGCTCCGACCATGCAAGCCTTCAATGATTACATGATCGAAATGCTCGATCACTGGTACTCACTTAAGTACCGAGGCATTCAACCCCCATCAATTGGGGAAGCACATTTCGCAGTGGATCGAGCAAGACGCACCCCGATGAGCAATATGTGCGGCCAGACCCTATTCCTGATGCCGAACGGGGACTTCGTGTTGCCGAATTACAAAGACGGTTACAAGGAGTACATGCACAGTTTCGGGAACATTCTTGAGCCTGACACCACCTTTCACGACATTCTCGTTTCACGCGAACGGCGCCTCTATATGCGCCGGCAAGTGACGCGGAACAAGAACCCGGAATGCCAGGGCTGCGAGTACAAAAACGCCTGCCTATTGGAGTTTGCTAAGCCCAACAAAACCAGTGATGAGTGCTTTGGTGCAAAGCGCTTCGTCGCCCATGCGATACATCGCAACTCGCTCGATCCATTGCTTGACGGGCCAGTGACGCTATTTTGAGATGGAGAATGCAGTGAACTTAATCAACGTCGTAGCTGATGCCAAGCTTGTCGATCAAGCTTTAACGAATGGCAGGAATATCCAGCTTTCTGAGGACTACGTTGAGACAACTGACTATAACGGCGTCGTCACGTTCGGCCTCACGCCGCCTATATGGAAGGATTTCTTTCAACGCAACGAGGCGGCCCGTAAAAAAGGAAGCATGACAAAGAGTTCGAACTTCACGGAAGATTTTCTGGGAGGGCGTTATCGATGTTGTTTGGCGAACTCGGCGAAAGGCTGGAGTATTTCGATGCGTGCGCTTCCCATAAAGGTGCCAGCAGTCCGTGACGACTGCGGCCTTGACTGGGCTGAGCTGAAAGACCTAACTCTTGGTTCAGGTCTAACGTTGTTCGCAGGTCGTATGGGTTCAGGCAAATCGACAACCATGGCCGCCTGCATTGGCCAACTCGATCCTCGGCAGGCGCAGATCGCTACCGTTGAAGACCCAATCGAAGTGCTATATCCAACTTTCTCCATCATGCAACGGGAAGTCGGTACACACGTCGAAAACTTTGCCGAAGCGATCCGTGACTGCGTTCGGCAGAGCCGTACCACTATCGTGGTCTCTGAAATCAGGGATTCGGAAACCGCAAACGCCGCGTTGCTGGCGGCCTCGACAGGCCACAGCGTATTTGCCACGATCCACGCCGATAACGTATTTGACGTGTTCACCCGTATGTCGGCTCTGATCGATCCCCGATATGAGCGTGTTTTGGCCCGAACATTGCGAGGGCTCTTTTGGCAGCATGTTGTGCGTTTCGGCTCTACAGATCGTAAGCCGTTAGTGGTTTACGAATCGCTAGTGGTAGATAACGAAGCCAAGAATATTTTCGAAAAAGGGACGACCGCGCTGCCTCAATTGGCGTCTGTTATGGAAAGGCAGAAACGTAAGCAGATGGGGGAGGTTGCCGCCAGCTACGTATCGCAAGGCGCGGCTACCAGAGAGGAAATGGCTGAGTTCCTTACCCCAAGAAACCGTGTTTCGTATGCGTGATCATCTAAAAGAATAAAGCCCAGTATTACAGGGCTTTTAAATGTCGCACGGTTGCGCAGAGGCTGTAGATCAATGGGCTGCGGTGAGACCACCAGCCCATGGATTACTGGCTGCGGCAACGCCACTTCGTTCCAGGTGAAGGTATTAGGGAGAGGGCGGAAGGCTTCCATAAATAGAAGCCTTGGCAGAAATCAGCCCCCAGGTCGATGGCGTATTGGAACTCTTGCTCAGTCTCAATGCCTTCCATCACCACCGTCTTGCCGTTGGCTTTGCACCAGCGAGCCAGTCTTTTGGCAGATTCTAAGAAGCCCGGTTCATGTGACATTCGCACAGTGGATTGTCTCGACAGTTTGCAGCCTGCTATCAATTCTGAATCCAGCAGATGTGATTTGGCGAATCCATCGTCTATATCATCGAGAACAACGGTGATGTTCCTGCTCTTGAACCACCGAAGGCTTTCCAAGATCATCAGGTCATTCCCATCTACAGTTTCAGTCATTTCAATGATTATTCGGTGAGTGAGGTTGTGTGCCTCAATCAACTCGCCAATTATCTTGGCTGCTGCCGGGTTGGCCATGGTGCTCTGTGACATATTTATCCAGAGTCGCATGCCCTCGATGCCGGCAACATCGGCGCAAACCATTCGAGCGATGATCGTGTCTAAAACAGCCATGGTGCCGATTTTCTCGGAGTGACTGATCACGGAAAGGGTTGAATGCGCATTCTCGGTCGGGCCGATCCTCATGAGCGCTTCGTATGCGAACACAACCGGACCATCCTCTTTAGTCATCCTCACCACGGGTTGGTAGACGATGTATAACGGTAATGACGTTGCATCTGGTACTACTGGATAGGGCATCTGTTACCTACTGGGGGGAGCAGTTATCAAATTAATATAGCTAATAATGCTCCCCCCAGAACCCCCAAATCAGGGGGTGAATTCTTCCCCTCATCAAATATATTTTCTATCCGACGACGACATACTTCTTGGTGCCTCCGAAATGTGCGGGGTAGATCGTCTGAGGGAGTATTTGTCTAATGCTTGGGTTGTGATCTTTGGACCAGGGGGAACTGACCCAAGACTGCTGGCAACGCATCCAGCTCGTTTCACTCCCTAGGTTGCGATTTGACGAATTGGTCCTGCCACCGATGACACCTGCTTGTGCCAGTTATCTTGATTGGCATCTAAGGAGGAACACCCATGTCCCTAATTGCCCACCTTCAAAACCTCACCGACGACACGTTGGTACTGGCTGCTACCGAACGAGTATCCCGGCATATCAAAATGCAATCTGCACTTCTGCAATCCGTCGCGGGGAAGCGGACGTGGTTTGCAAAAGGGAAAATTCGGACCGTCACCCAGTGGATCGAAGAAGTCTGGCAGGAGCAGTTGCCCAATGAGCAACTTCTGTTCCCTGTACAGGAATTGGCTGTCGTCAAAAGCGTTGCCGACCGTTCAGGGCTATTGCCAGAAAATCTGATTTCCTCGACCAGTACCGCCCGCCGAATCGCACAGGCGTACTCTACTTTCATCAAATTCAAGCTTCCTGACGATGCCGATCGCTTCCGGTTCAAACGTGAATACGAGGTGTTTTGGCAATGGCGGGCTCTGATCGAGGAAGACTGCCGCCAGAATGGTTGCGTATTCCGGGCAGAGTTGCCGGGGCTCGTTCTGAAAACGATCCTCTCAGGCGCTGTAAAGGCCCCGAGCAAGATCGTTATGGTGGGCGTTCTTTACATGAACCCCACCGAGCGTGACGTACTTGAACAGCTCAAGGCCATGGGCACTGAGATTGTTGAATTGGACGTTGCATCCGAGGCCGTGAAGCCAAAGTTGTGCCGCGCTGTGACACAGGCTGACGAGTTCGAGCATGTTGCTGAGTGGGTTAATGCGGCGCTGAAACCTTACGTACAAACCCCCCATGCTGCTCCCGCAATGGCAATTCTCGTTCCTGACATGGCGGAATATCAGGCACCACTGATTGAGGCGTTGAGCATGACTGTCAGCCCTGCCTCGCTGCTACCTGCAACTGATGGTATCGAGGTGCGTGAACCTTGGGACATTTCCAGTGGTGCCACTCTTGGTGCCCGACCAATTATTCGTGCAGCCATGGCCATACTCTCAATTACGAATCACAAGGCTGATTCTGATGTGTTCAGCCGTGTGCTTCGTTCTAACTGGGTAGGTGGCCATGCTGTAGAAGGTGCCCAGCGTGCTCTCGCAGATGTATGGATGCGTGAAAACAATGGACTGAACATGGGAGGCAAGGATTTTCTCCGCGCCCTGGCCGCGTGCAAAACGCCGTGCACGATATTTACCGAAAACCTTCGGCGGATGCTGGTCCGTCACGAAGAAGACGGGGGTAGCCGATACCCGTCCGAGTGGGTCGAGTTTTTCAAGGAATCATTAAGCAAGATGGGGTGGCCCGAAGCAGAAACCCTGTCCAGTGCAAACTACCAGACCCTGGACGCATGGGAAGAAGCACTCAAGGTTTTCCGTTCACTGGACTACCAGATTGGGCCATGCCAATACGAACGCGCTTACATGTGGTTGCGTGAAATCGTAGAGACGGTTCAATTCCAGCCTCGCTTAAGCCATGTTGCCCCTGTGGCAATCATGACTTACGCAGACGCTGTAGGTCTTACCTTTGACCACGTATGGATGTTGGGGGCTACGAACAAGACCCTGCCATTGCCAGCCGATCCGAACCCATTTCTCCCCGTGGAATTACTTGCTGACGCTGGTGTCCCGGAAGCGACGAGTGAAGGGCAGTTAGCAAAGGCTCAGCGTGTTGTTCAGGCGTTGATGACCACCAGCTCTGACATTACCGTTTCAAGCTTTGAGCATGATGATCGCGGGAGCAGTATTGGTGCGTCCGAGTTGTTCGGCTCCTGGCCGGTGCCCGCACGATGCGCGGCGGTGTGGAGTGGATTTAAGGGGAATGTGGTAGGGCAGTTGGACCGAGCTGCTTTTGATGAGGAATCTATTCCGGCAGTCAGTGATGACGAGCGCAAAAACTTGAAGGGTGGCGTGTCGGTATTTCAGAACTACGCCACCGAGCCATTTTTTGCCTTCGCGTGTAACCGACTGGGAGCGCGAGAATTCCCGACTCCGGTGATTGGCTTCGACCCTCGAATTCAGGGCACCATGCTCCACCTTTGCCTTGAGTTGTTCTGGAAGGAGGTAGTTACTCAAGCTGCTCTTAAAGCTATGAATCCCGAAGTACTGGACTCTGTACTGTTCGGTTCTATCGAGAAAGCCAGTGTTCAGCTGCTGTATAAGCTTGAGTGGCGCTACGGGCGCCGGATGATCCAGTTGGAACAGGCGCGGTTGAAAAGCTTGTTAATGGATTGGATGGACGTTGAGAAAGCTCGTATTCATCCATTCGAGGTAATCGGCTTTGAGCGCCGTACTGAGGTCAATGTCTTTGGAGTTGAATTGACCGTGACGCTTGACCGTATTGATAAAATCGAAGTAGCTGAGAAAGAGTTCAAGGCAGTCTTGTTCGATTACAAGTCTGGCGCCAAATTCACCTACAACCGCTTGAACGCAGGCAAGCTGACCGAGCCCCAGCTGCCAATCTACGCTACTCAGGTCGATCCGAAGGAACTGGATGTGGATTCTATCGAAGGAATTTCACTCGCCCAGATCAACGCGAAGAAAATGCACATTCACACTCGCAGCTCATTCAGTGCGCAATTGCTCGGTGGCAAAGCAGAGAAAAACGATGTTTGCATGCCAATTGAATGGGCGGAGCAGGTAGAGGCTTGGAACGAAGCCCTTGAAGTGATGGCCACAGGTTTCCTCGGGGGTGTTGGCTGGGTGTCCTCGTTCGACAAAGCACTGCCGCTTGGGTACGAGCACTTGGAGCCCCTGTTGTAAGAAACTAAGTAGAATCGTCACCGCAAATGCCATCGGCTCAGAATGTGCTGATGGCAAAACCCTAAGAGATATGCAAATGCTTTTTATGATGTGCTGCATAGCGGTTATGGCAGCAACTTGCTCCCAGATTTTCAAAACTCTATTTTCAGAGAACGACAAATCATCACAAGGTCGTATGTTCGCCATGAACCTACTCACAGTGGTCATGTCGTTGTGCTTTGCGGCACCAGTATTGGAGTTAATGTTCAAAGCATTTTCAGCTGAGCTTGGGAGCAGTATGGGGATGCAAAGCAACCGTTGGACTGTGTGGGCTGTCCTTGTCGGTTCCGGCGCTGTAGCTGTTTACGGCTACCTCTTGTATGGCGGAACACCAAAGGACAAGCGTGGGCAATTCTGGCCTATTGGTCGTTCGGTTGTGTTGTCAGGTGTCGTCATCGTAGGTGTTATGTCTTCTATCTCACATCTGACGTTCTTCCGTAGCTATCAAGATGGAATCGCGAATATCGAGCTCTTACGCAAAATGGCACCACTTAAGGACTTGGCCCAGTGTAATAGTGGAGTCGCCTTCGTCCAGTTCCGAGAGGATGATGGTCCTATGAAATATCGTTGCCCAACACTTTTGATGTTCGGTGGAGAGACTTCGCAGCCGTTCGCACCGTGGCCAGATTTCGTTGATGGTGAAAGTCAGGAGTTGGCAGTCCTCATCCACGACACCATCCAGGCTGCCCAGAAACTTGGTGAGAAGTGAAAGGTGGCTTTCTGGTCGGGAGTCTCGCCCCGGTCAGCACCAGGAGCAGCTATAGCAATGACAAAAAGGCCGGCGCAAAGCCGGCCTTCGAGTTCCTACGCTCGGGTTTGACAAGTTCCCCGCATTACTGATGACACCGCAGACTGGCCGTTAATCTTCTAGGCATCACTTAGGAGAGCCCCATGACTGTTCCAGCTCGCATTGAATCCCAACTGTCCCACCTGACTCCGATCATGGCTGCCATCGCTGCAACCAACCCGCATGATGCGGACGTTCGCGCTTTGTCCATTGATCCAAGCCGGTCGGTGGCTTTGCTTGCGCCGGCAGGCTCTGGGAAAACTACGCAGTTACTGTTGCGCCTTCTGGCGTGCCTGACAGTGGTAGAGCGCCCTGAGGAAATCCTTGCCATCACCTTCACCAACAAAGCTGCCGGCGAAATTGTAGAGCGTGTCACGGGCGCACTCGCAATTGCTTCAACAGGAGTTGAGCCTGTTGAAGCTCACGAAAAGCCACTTTACATGCTTGCCCGGCAAGTTCTAGAGCGTGACGCACTGCTTGGCTGGAACCTCATTTTGAACCCGGCACGTCTGCGCATCATGACATTCGATGCCTACTGCGCACAGATCGCAGGGAAGATGCCGATCATGTCCGGCCTGGGCGGTGGCCGCACATCGGAAGACCCACGTTTGGTGTACCGCACTGCCATTTTGGAAACGCTAGGAAGCGTAAATGACGAGTCCATTTCTTCCGAGTTACGTGAGGCGCTGGAAGCCGTTCTTGGCTTCGCTCGCAACCAATTCGAGCTTCTGGTCCCAATGTTCTCGCAGCTCCTGATGAAGCGCGATCAGTGGGTTGGCGAAATCCTGAATATCAATGCTGCCGAGTTGAGTTCATGCCTGACTGAGATTGTCGAAACGGAAGTGGCTGGCGCCGTGGATATTCTGTCCCAGCACGGCTTCGATACCTGCTGGGCAATCTTTGCTGATGCGAGCGGTGTGCATGATGTACACAGCTGGGCTTCGTATGGTTGCGTCGATGCCACAGCAGAAGGTCGTGACTTTGCACGCCATGCAGCAAAAGCACTGTTGAAGGCCGACAATATTGTTCGCAGCAAGGTAGATGCCCGGAACGGCTTCCCTGCCAAGGAGGCTCTTACCTCGCGAATGAATGGCTTCCTTAAGTCTCTGACTGGAGCTCCAGAAGTTAACGATGCGCTGATCAAGCTTCGCGATATGCCTGATTCTGAGTACCCGGCTGAGTCTGCGAAGATGATGGAACATCTAACCCTGATCATGCGTTACCTGATGGCCAACCTGATGCTGGCCTTTGACGGTAGCGCTACGGTGGACTTCCCCGAAGTAGCTCAGCGAGCGATCCTGTCCCTTGGCGCAGGTGTAGAAATCGGCGATGCGCTGCTGGACGAAGACCGCGTGTGCCATCTTCTCGTAGACGAGACCCAAGATACCTCCCCCGGCCAGTACAAACTTTTGCTTTGCCTTGTGCAGGCATGGGAGCCGGACGATGGCCGCAGTATCTTCATGTGTGGAGACCCTTATCAGTCGATCTACCTGTTCCGTGGTGCGACTGTTGGCCAGTTCATCGAAACGGAGAAACAAGGCCGTTTTGGTCCGAAAGAAATGGAGGTTTACCATCTGCGTGTAAATTTCCGTTCTTCGCCTGCAATCGTTGAATGGAACAACAAAATCTACAGCGAGCTGTTTGCTGGTCCTACCAGCAGCTTTGTACCGTCTGTACCATTTCGTTCGAACCCTGGCCAAGTGACCGTTGAGGCATTACTCACGCCACTCGCCGAAGGTGTTCGCGTAGTCAGCTTGATCCAAGACGCTTTCAAAGTTGACCCGAGCCAATCTGTGGCCATCCTTGTACGCGCACGTTCGCATCTGAAATTCATCCTGCCTGCACTAAAGCAGGCAGGTATTCAGGCAAGCGGGACCGATATTGACCCAATCGCAGAGTCTGACCCTGTTGCCGAGGTCGTCTCGATGATCAAGGCGCTCTGGCACCAAGCGGACAAGACTTCTTGGCTTGCTCTACTGCGCTCTGCATTTGTCGGTCTAAGTTGGGAAGATACCCTCGCTGTCAGCCGTGGTCACAGTGTCATTCCTGCGGCTCTGCGTATGCCCGAGGTTTTGGCTTCGCTGACACCGGAAGGCAATGCTCGTGTGATGCGTTTGACCGAAGCGCTGGATGGCCTTGAGAAGGCTTCACGCGGTGATGAGTTGGCTTGGAAGGCCCGAGCTCTGTGGATGGGTTTGGGGGGCATGTCCACTGTCGATCAAACTGAACTGGGCGACGTAAAGACAGTGTTCAAGCTTCTGGGAACTCACACGGCCACTGGCGATCTGGACAACCCGCAAGCGTTCTTCAATGCACTGGCCAACCTTTACGCATCGCCGAAAGCTGGTGTGGTTCAGATCATGACTCTGCACAAAGCCAAGGGCCTAGAGTTTGGCACCGTCATCATCCCTTCGCTGCAAAAAAATGGTGGGAGGGACGATACCCCTCTGTTCCACTGGCGCACGATCAATGGCCGATTCTTCCTGGCCCCTAACATGGGGACTGAGGATGATATGTCCCCAGAGAGCCGTCTGTTCAATTACCTTGGCAGCCGCGTGAAAGCGGACCATCACGATGAACTTGAGCGCTTGGGTTATGTGGGCACTACCCGGCCAATTTCAAACCTTCACCTGCTTGCCTGTAAAGATATTGAAGACGAGGACAAGGGCTCGTCCAACTCACTGCTCGGCGCTTTGAAGCGTGTATTGGCCAACGAGTTTGTGGGCGTAGACGGTGATGCTGATCAGTTGGAAGTTGTCGGCGGAGTACCATCCAAAGCTCGGCTCGATGCTGATCACTTTGTTGAGTTGCCTGCGGATAGTTTCATCCCCGCAGCAACAAACGAAGCGGTCCCGACTGAAAATGAACTGCACGATGAGTTGCGCGAGGGTGAGGGCAATGATTACCGGGCAAAGGTTGAGGGCATCGTCTATCACCGCTTTGTAGAAATCATCGCAAAGGACGGGTTGGTCAACTGGCCAGTATCGAAGCTTAGTGGGAAAGGACAGGCAGTTGCCGCGCTCATGCGCCGGGAAGGCTATCCGATTAAAGACATTCCAGCAGGGCGGGACCGAGTGCTGCGCCTGCTCACCACAACCCTTGAAAGTGAGAAGGGCCGCTGGATTTTGTCAGCGCACGACCAAAGCGGCCAAGAGGTGCAGGTCAGCGGCTACCGGAATGGTCGATGGGTTCACCGTTATCTCGACCGCACGTTCGTAGCTGATGGCGCCTACTGGATTCCCGACTGGAAGACTGCTGAATGCCCAGAGGGCATGGATGTGGAAGCGTTCCTCCGGGCAATTACATCGCGCTACCAGCAGAAGATGGAGGAATACCGCGCTGCTGTTATTGACGCTGGCATCACGCTCCCTGTGAAGCCATGCCTGTATTTGCCTGCGGTAGATCGCTTTCTAGAATTGTGAGAGACAGTACTTACCGGAATGGATCGCACCGTATTCTGATCAGTATTGCCATGATCCTCCCTGCGCCCTTCAAGAAGCATCTGTAGGGCAGGGGAGTCAAGTAGCAGTATCTGCGCGGGCTTTGGCGAGTAAAGCCTGTGAGCGGCTTTGCGGGCGGGACTGGCTACATCTTCGATGCAAGGCGAAGCCCAGGGTTTGCTCCGCTGACCTTCATCCGTTTGTGTAGCGGGGGCATGTTCGGAGGAATACGGCGCTTAATCGTTTGCCAGTATTCATCACGCAGCCCAACCAAGCCCAGGTAAAGGTCATGATCGTACGCGATCTTCACTTTCCCATCAGCGTAGGCGAGGCACCCAAGGATGGTGTGATTCGGATACCGATCTTTCAGGTGGCCCATGTAGAGCATGAGTTGGTACAGCTCATTTAGCCTTACGCGGTCACGGTACTTTCGGCTTTTGAACTCACCTACCAGGATTACCTTTTCAACCAATTCTTCGAAAACAGCATCTGGTATACCGTTGATCCCATGTCGAGACAGCTTTATACGCGCAGTCGCGTTTCCAAGATCAGTGCTCAGCAATTTGTGAGTAGCTTCGCTAGCACCGAAACGAGAGTAAATCTTTAACGGCGCCTTAAACTTCGAAACGAAGAATATGAAAGCCAGCAGAAGTAAGAAACCAACGAGAGGTAGAATTGGCATCAGATCAGGCCCAAGTAGAGAGTTGCTGCAACAATCGCTGCTGCCAGAATTACGAATTTGATGCTGCTTGGAAGTGTACGTGGACGTGCTCCAAGCGCGTTATGAGCGCGATTCCCATACTTAACGGCGGCTGCATCGACGCTATCGAATACAGCTTTTGGGTCACTTGCATATCTGGCCAGTTTGCTCACTGCGATACTGGATGGTTTTCTGTTCACACTGCATTCTCTCTGTAGAAAAGTCGTTTGTACCCGTAGAAGCTCACAACGCCAGATTCCTCAAGCGCTCTAAATGCCCGTGTAGCCGAGCGCTTCTGCACACCGGCCAAATCCCGTATCTGCTGCTTATTGGCTTCAACCTCACGGCCCAGTTTCGAGTCAATAGCGGTGGGGTGGCTGGCAAGCATTGTGAGCACGCGCCTTATTCGGTCTTGGTCGCGGCCCACAGAATCACTCAAGGCTCTTGAGTAAGCTTGAGCCATGCTGGCATCCACCAATGGAAAGATGCTGTCCCATAATGGGAATTCAGTTCTAAATGGCTCGAAGGCTTGCTCTCGGATAATCAAGCAAGTGGTTTTGCAGTGGGATGTGAGCTGGAGGTGCTTGCCCCCACTGATTGGGGTCGAGAATAGATCACCTCTTTTCAGGAATTGAATCAACAACGTGCGTGGGTCGTCATCGTTCGGTGAATCAGTGACGTACAGCCCACCGTCGATCAACAGCCCAAACTCCAGTGTGGCCAATTCAAGGCATTCAGTTTTGTGAAGTGTCTCTATGGAGCCATGCTTAATCATCGCAAGCAAAAAACTGCCCCAGTGAGCAAAAAGGCATTCGTTGTTCACGATCCAGTCAGGGGCGGGAACATCCATCAAGCCGTTCGAGCCAGCGAATCCCTTTGTCATCATCAGCGATCCTCGCGCAAGTCGTACTGATTGTCGTAGGGCTCGATTTTCAGGTTCACATCTGATGGAAGCTCTACCTTGATAAGGTCAGTCATCATTTCGTTGGTAGGGTCGATGACCAGGAGCACGTTGCGGTATCGAATGGCCTGAGTGACGTACACGCCCTTGGTTGAATCCTGCTTGCGCATTTCCCGAAGGATCATCCAGCGGCGGCGTTCAGTTTTGAGTGCCTTAGGTCCCCGGCAACGTACACCTGCCCACTTAGCAATAAAGGACTTGAGGGAGTTGCAGGCGCCCCGTACTGAGTCACTTCGAATTCCATCGACGACGATGTAGAAACTAGCGGCTGAGAAACGCACTTTCTGCGTTCTTTTGTCCGCTAAATCCCAAGGGACCGGGCTTTTCGCTTCTGTAATCATGGGGGCTGTCAAATAGAGGGCATGCTTTATAGTGGGAGCTCTGAGACCCCATTTTGAGTAGTGAGCTTTAACTGTTTTCGCATCCCGTGGCGTCGGGACTGGTGCATGAACACAACCATCATCCCTCCGAAGAACCACGCCATGCCGAAAGTCGTCGAGAAAACCACCAGAGGGTGGGTGACTATCTGTGCAGCACGCTTTGCCATTTCGTGATTGATGACAACGCGGTTCAAGTTGTGGTTTTTGTAGTAGGTGATGATGTATTTCTGCTGCGCATCGACTCCCCTGAACACAGTGTCGTCATCGTTCGGGATTTTGCCGATGTAGCCCGTGGTGTTCATGATGATTCCATCGTGACTGCGTATTACGGCCATGAGGCCTTCGTCATGTCGCAGGGCAGTTGGAATGTCATCATCCTCCCAGCTGTAACATGTCCAAATGCCTTGATCGCACTGGTATCGAAAGCGACCTTCATAGGTGGACGTGAACTCTTTCTGGTAGGCCAGCTCGGCATCCAGGATTGCTGTCTGCATCTGATATGGAAACGTGTAGTGCAGCCATATCTGGAAGCAGGTGAAGAACAGCAGGAAGGCAGTGATGTAGATGCGGAAGAAGCTCTTGAACCCTTTCTGCGTGAACCGCGCAATCAGCGACAGCGCTACGATCATCAGCACCGTAACATCGCCTCGCTGGCGCTCAGCTGAGTCAATGTCGTGGCCAAACCACATGTTGATGGCCTGATAGGCCTTGTTGAGCAGATTGACTTCTTCTTGCCATATCGCAGTGGCCAGCAGCACTGCGAGCCATCCGAGGGTGATGTTTCGCTTGAAGTGAGCAAGCAGGCCGCACCAGATTGAAAAGAATAGGAGAAATACTCCGAAGTCTTCCAAGCACTGGTCGAGTGACCATGCGTCCCAACCGCCATCGCTGAATGGATACGAACATATGATGGTTGTAATCCAAAATACGGTGCAAACCAGCAAACTTTGAGTCTGCCAAGTGACAGAGTTAAGCCTGTCATTCATTCTCGAAAGGTAACTATGGATGCTCTGCATGGCGCTCGCTCGATTGGAATCAAACCAGTCTGGCGATTTCGGCTATGCGCTTCCACCGAACCCTAAGCACTTAACGAGTTGTCTATGTCTGAGTCCGAACGCCGCCACACACGCTACGCCCTGTCATCCGGTGAGTTTGCCCGACAGAGGTTAAAGCGTTGTGGGATGCTTGGTTCTCTCAAAGGTTGGAAAGAGTGTCGAGTCAAGGATATTTCATCCGCTGGAGCCCTTCTTCTGACCAAGACTGAGCACTACCTTGGCGATTTTATCAACCTAGAGTTATTGTCCTCAGGTGGCAGCAAGTTACTTTTCAGAGGTGAGGTTGTGAACCTGGGGAAGGATCACAGCACGAACCAACACAAGGTGGGAGTCAAGATAGTCCCCCCAACACCCGGCTCGGGTGAGGCCATTTTTTTGAATAGCATTCAAATTCGCTACAAACAGAGTGCCTAGATGCCGAAAGCCGCTGCCTTTTTACAGGCCAGCGGCTTTTAGCTTGAGAAGATGGGAGCCGCTAACACCACAGAAGTGACAGTAGGGGGGAGCGTGAGATAGGAAGTCTTCCTACGCGGTTCCCAGAAAACAGTGGGTGATTCTTAATGAAACCCTTTGCACGCATATTAGCGCATAGGCTTATGACTGTCAGTGGGGCGTACTGTGATATTTGACAAATGTTAGTGAATGTTTTGCAAAGGATTCAAATATTAGCTACAGATTTCGTTAAGAAAAATGCTGCTTTTCATCAGGTGCCACAAGGTCAGCCGATTCAGGAAGTGTTAAATATGACACGTATCATGTTAAGTAAATGTGACCGGGAACTCAAAGAATAGTTCACATCTGGTGCGAGCCTGAATGCCTCCCACGGTCACAATGCCATTTTTTCCGCGCATGCGCGGAAATTTTTGTCCTACAACTTTTCCATAATCCGATGAAATGGGTCCTTAAGGGGCGCGGCCCAATGTGGTTTTGGTGACTGAGCCTCGGCAATTAATGGTGTTCCGATAGGGTAGCTGACCCGTTGTGCCCCATACGCTTTCCAGACAGGATCATTGCCAAATTGGTTAGGATTTACATTGGCCATTGCAGCAATTGCCACTGCTTTCAGCGCGCCTCCCTTGTCGGCGGTTAGTCCAGGTATTTCCAATCGAATCCACCCGCCACTAATGCTCTGCTCAACGAAAGAGTGGGCCGTATACAGCTGGTATTCGCGACGAATGTACGCCTGTAGTTCAAGCCTTGCCTGATCGGCATACGCGTTAGCCTCGTCCACTGGAAGACTTTTCCGGCCCGCAATCGGGAAAATGATTTCTACCTGACCGATAGTGCCGAGGACACTGATGGTCTGTCCGTTTTCTCGAACCCTGTCCTGAGAATTAGGGGAGGGTGCATCATGACCGGCGAGAATCACTAGGCCTAATCCGTCAAGGTCGAAGGTGTCGGGCATGGCTTTCGCAACGAGCCTAATATTTGAAGCTGTGTAGAACTGGTCATACACCGCCTGCATATCATCCAGAGTGTAGCTCAAGAACCTTGTTTTGTCTGCTACGCAAGGTTGCGTGCCGCCAGCTGATACAGCGATGAATCGCTCATAAAAGCTTGGTGAGCTTACGTAGCTTTCCGGCGCCCGCAATTCATGGAGAATGGCGTGTTTTTCCCGCTCAATGCCTATCTTGGGAAGTGAGGGGCGGCCCAGGAAGGTAGCGAGAGCACTTTCCATAGTTTTGGCCTCGTTTGCCGGGCCTTCAAGCGTGAACTGAGTGAAGTCACTTCGAGTGACCGCAGAAAGCTTAATGCCTTTCGACCTCAGCGTGATCACAGCATCAACAGGGGTCTCGCCGTACTCGGTGCCGCTCAGGAGCAGGTGCTCGATTAAATGAGGTGCCTCGCGCATGCCGCATGTGGTGGTTGTTCCTACTGCCAAGATGGCTTCTAGTTTGACGGTAGGGGCATCTGGGGCGATCATTGCGGTTGTAAGGGCGGCTTGGGCTGATTGCGCCAGTACCGCGCACAGCGCGACTAACAACAGTCTTTCATTGCCCACGAATTGCATCTTTCATCCTTTCCAGTAACGATTTTGTTTTCGGGTCATCTGGAATTAAATCCATTGCCCCGAATCGCGGCCCTGATTCCTCAGATTGGTACAAGTACTGCATTTTGCCTCGCTTGAACCCAACGTAAGGGGCTGAGTAACCAATGAACTTGTCCATATCCAGGTAGGACTCCTGAATATTCTTGTCAAAGCCAAAGATGACGCGAATTCCTACTCGCTTCCACAACTCTGCATTTGGTTCCCTGACTATAACGACCACATGGATGCCTTTCTCTGTAGCCAGGGCAAAAGCTTTGTCCAGATCGTCCGTGTCGAGTGACAGGTTATCCACGTCCACGACCAGTGCCCGGCCATCAGGAGAGCCGTCAACCAGCAATGCTGCATTGCGATCTACAAGTTGAGATAGCAGGTAGGTTTGGAATGGGACGAGTGAAATTAGTACACGACCCTTGCCCAGTTTTTTTGCAGCAGATGTGCTGTATCCGCTATCTAAGTCTCCCTTGAGGACGACAGTGTTCTTGGACATGATTGAAAGCCAGTCAGCCCCGCTCGGATCGTCACGAATGACGACGACTCGCGTACCCTGCATTGGGTTGAGAGTGATTTCTTGATCAACGAACCGCCGAGCCTTTTCGGCATCAGGCTGCATGATCAAGCAGTGCTCATGGATGTACCGCCCCAACACATACTGGATGGGCGCGTAGTAGCCAAAACGGTCCTTGAACTTCGCCAGCATGGCTCGATCAGTGGTGTTCGGATCGAGCGGGTCCGAGCGGGCATAGGTGAGCAGGGAGTCGAAGTTCGAGAAGCCGCACATAGCGGCTACGATGTTTCGCTCAGGCACCCCTTGGCGTACATCCTCGTTTGCGGACAGCGACAGGTTGAGAGCCATGAGCATTAAGTCCATCACCGGATGGTGGACGGCCTGTTTGAGCATTTCTCGGTATGGCCTAACGTACTGCAATCCTTCGACCTTATCGCTTAACTCTAAGGAGTGAAGGTCAAGCTTCCGATAGCCATAGGCACGGGCAACCGCCATAGCTGCTTGTTCAGTGTTGAACTCTTTCGGGTACTTATTCTGTAGTCGCGCTACCTGTGTTTCCAACATGCTTGGTTCCCAATGTCCGGTGGCCACCTGTTAGCCACGCACGGGAGCCGAATGGGTCAACCGTATCTGTAGCTCTCCAGGTAGCGATAAAACCAGAGCCCGTCTACAACAGGCACGGTGCTGATCATCTGTTTCCGAGTCTCACGCTTAGGTGTAGATACCTCGGGTTCCCAGTTTGATAGTGGGATGATCGTGGGCACTGAATCGCCATATTCGTAAACGATGGGAGTTGGCGCTGGTCGGAGCCTCAGTTTCTGGCTGTCATGGAATGTAACCCGCGCCCGGACGTGAGGTTGTCCAGGTCGAAATGCAGCTATATTCTCGTTTGGCTTGCAGTCACGCTGTAGCTCCGCGATTAACATCACGAATTTACTCGACTTGTCCCCTTCATCCAGCTCATTCAGTTTCGGGATATGGCCGTGTAGTTTTTTGAGATAGTCCGAGTAGTGCGCAATCCACTCCTTAGCAGTTTTGTTGAGCACCGAGGGGGCCGACTCCCAGAAGAAGGTGACTTTTTTGGGGCCATTTGCAATCCAGGTTTTGCGCATGGCTTGCAAGCCTGACATATACGGCCACGTCTTCCAGACCTTCGAACGTTCGTGTTGATCCTCGATCTGCACAATTAGAGACTCAATCTCAGACTTGATACCGTTCAGGTAGTCCAGTTCCTTGATCCAGTCCGCAGGCAAGGCTATTACTCCCGGAACACGCAAGGTTTCGCATGGGTGCTGGCTACCCCGTTCAATGAGCAACGCAGTGAGACCATATATGGCTCGATCTACCGCGTCTGCCGCTAGGAGGGGTGTGACGGTGATCCCTTTTGTGTCATCCACCATCTGCTGATCACGAAAGGGTAGGTGAAAGGCAGCATCAACCCGTAATCGCTCTGGGTAGGCTCGCATTTTTGAGGCGAGCGCTTTCAGGCGGTTATCCAAGAAGTTAACGTTTTCTCTAATTCCTTGCTGCTGGCTAAGGTATTTCGCCATGGCTCTCACCTTATCGGTAGACGTGACAATCATAGCTGCCATCGGGAGCTCAATGTCTCTGTACTCGCTTCATTAGGGTAAATGTACAGGGTTGAGGTGAAACACAGTCTCACGATCAGGAAACTAGGGCTATCTGGAAAAGGAGCCCCTTGTGAATCTGAGCCAAGAATTCCGTAGCGCAGCCAACCTGGGCGTAATCGCCAAGAAATGGTTCCAAACCGTCGAGTCGCGGTTTGAAGAAGCGAGCATCACTGTTGCCAAACAAACAGGATTGGATGCGGCTGCCTCGCTGCTTGCGCCAGCTGCTTTGGTTGCGCAATTCATCATGGCTGAAAGCCTTCCAACTGATCGTAGGTTATCGGTTCTTGTAATGAGTGACGACGCGGTGGCCATCATGGACGAAGGCCTGTGGGTTGGATTCGCAGCTGATTTGGCCGGAACCCAACCTATTGACCTGTTTAGTACCTGCTCCCAAGTTATTCACTCGGATCATTTTGAACCTGCTCAGAAACTGGGCCTGCCCGTCCACACCACGCTGCTGCCCGCAGAGGCTCGGGGCCGAGAATGGGATTTGGTAGTTTGGATTCACCCTGCCATTGAGGCTGGTCAAAGTGAAGAAACGGTCGAGTTGGTAGCAACTCTGGCTTCGCGAGGCATCCCTGTTTATGCCTGTATGTACAACGAACTTGACGCGTTGATCCAGTCCCATGGTATTGCTCGAAAAGGTCTTGAATTCAGCTGGTTAAACGCTTCGGTTGCGACTGCGCGTGTAAGCAAGGCCACAGTTAACAAATTCGGCATAGCCACGGCTGAGGTAGGTATTGAAGGCGGTTGGGGTGCAGTGATGACGAGGCTACAACCGGCGTCGGTCAAGTATGACCCGCAGGGTTGGGAGCACATCAAGGTCGCGATGACTCTTTACCGGCTAGAAGGCTCTACCTCCGGTAGTTGGTGCTTGGGCGAAGTTTTGGCAGGAGTGTCTTTCAATCAGTGCAAGCCGGTGGGACTGATCGGCAACCTTGCAGTGGACCCCGATACGGGGATTCTGCTCTCAGAGTGCCCGACCACAAAGGTGCTCAATCTTGCTGGCCACCTTTGGTTCGAAATTCTCAATTCAATGCCGACGAATCTTTATGACTTGGTGCCTTGGGCGTCACGGGTGAAGCTTGCCTTCAACACGCAACTGACCAAGGAGGACAAGAAGCGTGTCGAGAGTATCGAGTTGCTAGAGAAAGCCTTTGAGGCGGGTTTGGTTGATGCAGGCATTGCGCTCGCACGCGGGTATGAGCGGATAGGCACCAAATCGGCCAAGGAGAAAGCGGCACTTCTGTACCAGGAGATAGGGTGCGATCACCCAATGAGTGCCTACTATCTCGCGCACAGCGCATTGGCGAGTGGTCAGGAAGACCAGTTTTGGCCACTTATCGAGAGTTCAGCAGCCGCGAAATACCCTCCTGCGATGACCGACTATGGCGCCGCACTGAGCGATGACGGGAATCTCGTCGAGGCTGGCAAGATGTTCATCAAGGCAATGAATGTCGGCGATGCCGAGGCAGCATTCCGCCTCGGTGAGTTGATGATCAAAGCCGGCGAATACGGGGAAGCAATGGATGCCTTACGGTCAGCGTGGACAAAGAACCACGCAGAAGCCCTGAACACTGCTAATTTGCTCTGTAACGAAATGCTAAAGCACGGTCTTGGGAAACCAGGGAAGTTGAAGCGCGAACTGAAAGACATTCAGTTCGCAATCAGCAAGCGCACTCGGCTTACAAACCAACTTGAGCGCGATGGTGCTTAGGATTGGTCTGTTGGTGCTCGCAATGGCTACCGCATCAGCAGTTGAAGCAGGCCCGGTGCCAATGATTAGCTTCAAGGTTCAGTACTACCCCGTTTATGGCGCGACTACAGCAGAAATCAGCGCGTCAGTGTTCAATAACACCCCGGTTGTCATGGATGGGCGAAGATTTGGCGCTGTAACACACAATCAGTTCCAGACAGGTTTTTCTGCCGTATCTACTGCTAGCGGCGGGTGTGAGGTAAAAAACGCGAAGGTTGTTTTGAACAGCACCATAGTGCTTCCCAATTTAATCCAAAACGGACAAAGCCCGGCTGTCCGGAGTGAATGGGATCGGTACATAGGGGCTCTGCGAGCTCATGAGCAGATGCACGCAACCAACGGGAAGTATACTGCTGAGACCCTGATAAGCAGGCTGTACAACTTCCATGCTGAAATGCCCTGCTCGATGATGAAAGCCAAACTAGATCAGGCTGTTGATAGGCTCATCAACAACATGGGGGAGTGGGATCAGCGACTGGACTCTCAGACCGAGCACGGAAAAAGCCAAGGAGCTTTTCTTCGACCAGGATTTCGGTAGGAATATGGCAGTCGGAACGCGGCGTATGCCGCGTTCTTGCATTTCAAAGCAGGAAGTACATTGCACAAAGGAGCCCGCAGACCGCGAGGCTTAGCACTGGTCCAGTCGAGGTTTCAGCGCCGTCATAGGTAATGCCGTCGAACGCTTTGTAAATGTACCAGCATAGACCTGCGATGATCGCGGTGGCGAAGCTGGACGTAACTGTCGCATTGGGTGAGGCAGAGTAGTCAGCGACAAAAGCAAGAATGCCCAGCACGACTGCGACGAGATGTGTTTCCTTGCTGAGCGGTGTAAGTCGGAGAAGGGTAAGGCTAAACATCATGACCTCGGCGGTTTGCGGTAAAAGGCTTTGCTGTCATAAGGGTCACTACTACAGCCGTAATGATTGCAAATATCCATGTCTGTGGCGTCCTTACTGCCAGCGGTGCGGGCATAAGGAACAGCGTGAAGCCCACGACCAGGGCTCCCATGGTCAGCCCGAGCAGCGTAGCGCTCATAACTAATGTGCGGGTGCAGTTCAAACGCATGTGGCCACCTCCTTAGTTTGCGGTTTGATCGGTACGCCGTGGCGTATGCCGACAATGACAATTCGACTCCCACTAGCTTCGATCAGGCCTTTCGTTCTCAGCGACCTCAGAATCCGACCGGCGCTTTCCCTGTTGCAACCAGCCATCTGGGCCAGCTCAATGCGTGTTAGAGAAATCTGCATGCCGTCTGGGTGAGTCAGTGCGTCAGGCAGGCGGGAAATCTCAATTAGGGACTTGTAGCATCGCTGCTCCAAGTCATCGAAAACCAATTGCAGAAGCTTTTCTGTTGTCTCGCCCAGGCGCTGGTTGATGAGTGAAGATAGCTCCGTGTAAATGCCCGGAAAACTCAGAGCTGCCCTCTTGAGTTCTTCATGAGAAATTGAAACAAGTTGAACATCGGTGCGGGCGTGGATCGTTGCAGTGGTTAGGTGGAGGGGGGTGCTATCGAACAGGCCTTGCTCGCCAAATATATCGCCGGGCTTTAGGTGGCTGATGCACACAACCCCCTCGCTATCCGAATTGGACAAAGCAACGCGCATGCTTCCTTCAACAACCTTGTAAAGGCATCGATCACCCTCCAGGAACGGGATTACCAAATCTCTTTTTTTAAGGTTCCGTCTTTTTTTGGATGCCAGAAACAACCTTTCCAATTGGCTGGCATAGGGAAGTTGAGCTTTGCTCACTACCTTTCCTTAATCGTTGTTGTCGTATATTGTAGTGGTCAACTCATCCCGGACACGGTTTTGAGTTTTTCTTCCGTTTTCGCTGGGGCCAATCCATCGTTAAATTGATGAGGTCGGATCCAGTTGTAGTGATGCATCAGGTACTGGCTAATATCTCTCTGAGCCTGGTGGCCGGTCATGTAGCCAGTGGTTGGTATCCACTCTGTTTTCAAGCTGCGAAAAACCCGCTCCATCGGCGCATTATCCCAGCAGTTTCCTCGGCGGCTCATACTCTGACGCATGCGATAACGCCACAGCCGCTGGCGAAAGTTGCGGCTGCCATATTGGGATCCCTGGTCTGAGTGAAATAGCAGGCCTTGCGGCTCGTAAGCCACATCCAACGCCTTGATCACCAAGTCTGCATCCGGCTTTTCTGATAACGCCCAGCCCACCACTCGGCGAGCGTAAAGATCCATGACAACCGCAAGGTAGTGCCATTTCCCCTGTGCCCAGATGTAGGTGATGTCGCCGCACCAGGCCTGGTTGGGCGCTTCGACATCAAATTCTCGGTTCAATATATTTGGGATATCCGGCCGCTCGACTGTCGCCTTTTTATAGGCGTGTGATCCTGGCTGCTTGCTGACCAACTCCAGCTCACGCATCAGCCTGCGTACCTTAAACCGTCCAATTTGCTCACCTTCTTCTTGCATCATCAACGTGATGCTTCGACTGCCGGGAGCACTTCGGCCCTGGGTGAACAACTCGCTCACTCGGCTACGCAGCCTGAGCCGCTCAACATCTGGTGTTCGCCGCCTTAGACGATGCGCGTAGTACCCCGAACGAGCGACCTCAAACGCCTCGCACAAGCAGTCAACAGGCTCATGGACGCTTAGCTGATTGATCAGCGCGTACGCTCGAGATCTTCCGACATCAAGAGCGCGGTAGCCTAATGAGATGGTCACCCCCACACCTTGCGAGGGCTAGGCTTTAGCAGGGTGATTTATTTTCGGAGGGCATCATCATGAGCGAGTCAGCGCTGATAGGTATTGATCTCGGTAAACATACGTTCCATCTGCACGGCCAGGATAAGTCAGGCCGGGAGGTGTTTCGCAAAAAATGTTCACGGGCGCAAATGATGCAGTTTTTCGCCCGCTCGCCGAGCTGTGTCGTGGCAATGGAGGCCTGTGCGGGGTCGCACTATGTTGCTCGTCAGTTGGCGGCAATGGGACACGCGGCCAAGCTGATTTCCCCGCAGTTCGTTAAGCCCTTCGTCAAGGGGAACAAAAACGACTTTGTCGACGCTGAGGCGATTTGCGAAGCCGCTTCTCGTCCTTCGATGCGTTTCGTTACGCCCAAGACTGAATCCCAGCAAACCCTGTCTGTACTCCATCGGATGCGCGAATCGTTGGTACGTGATCGCACCAGAACCGCTAATCAAATGCACGGTTTTCTATTGGAGTTTGGCCTCAGCTTACCCAGAGGTTTGGCCATCATGAAGCGTCTGGCGGTTGTTTTGGCTGAGCATGAACTTCCCGTTCGTCTGACGGTGCTGCTGCAGCGTTTGCACAATCACTTCGTCTATCTGGATGAGCAAATCAAGGCAATGGATAAAGAGTTGGCATGCCAACTGGCCGACGATGATCTGGGAAGTCGTTTGCTGAGCATTCCATGTGTCGGCCCGATCACCGCCAGCCTGCTGGCTGTGGAGATGGGCGATGGCAAGCAGTACCGATGCAGCCGGGACTTTGCCGCATCAGTGGGCTTGGTACCCAAGCAATACAGCACCGGCGGCAAGGCCCACTTACTGGGGATCAGTAAACGCGGCAACAAGCACCTTCGGCAGTTGTTGGTGCAATGTTCCAGGGTCTACATGCAGAGACTCGATCACCAGAAAGGAGCCTTGGCCGACTGGGTTCGCTCATTGCTGAGCCGACGCCACTCTAATGTTGTGGCCTGTGCCTTGGCTAACAAGCTAGCGCGTATTGCTTGGGCGATGGCCGCGCACCATACGCAATACGAAGCAGGGCCAGACGCCTTGAACGCCTGATTCTGCAGTTGTTGCTGTACCACGATTTACCTTTCAGGTTTTGCGATAGCTGAATAATTGATGACGTAAACGGCCTAACGGCCTGACGAAGAACCTGTTTTAAAAATTGGCTCAGCAAGAAGCCGTTAGCCTTTTCAGGATCGTCAGGCGCGACTCTCATCATGGCGCGGGTGAATCATCCAATAGACGCCGGATAGATTTAAGCAAGCCAACTACTTCGCCCATGAATCAGCATTGCAAAAAAGGGGGTGACCATAGATTTTTTAATATTGATTTCTCGCGCTCGAGGCGAGCAATCCGAGCTTCCAACTCCTGGATTTTTTGCTGCTCTGGTGTCAGGGCCTTGCTCTGGGGCGTGACGCCGGTGCACTCTTGCTGAAGCTGGTCGACCCAGCGGCGCAGCGCCGACTCACCAACACTCAGTGAACGACTGGCTTCGATGAAGCTGTAGTTTTGCTTGAGCACGAGGTCGGCAGCCTCGCGTTTGAATTCAGCGGAAAAGGTACGGCGTTGTTTGGTCATCTGACACCTCGATCTGGCGAGTATTCTCGCCTAAAAGGGTGTCCGGTTTCATTAGACCACTACAAATTGGGGCTCGGCCTTCCACAACGTTTATCTACCCTATTAGATTTTAGTCATATTTTACGATCTGAAGCCGAGCCCTGACGGTTACTAGTTCTCCAGCCTACCCAGCATTTTTTCGCTCTCAGTCCTGCATCAGGGCAATGATTTTAGTTAGGTTTTGATGATCTTGAGCCAATTTCAACTCCAAAACTTAACTTTTCTAAGCGTGCCTCCTTGTCAGGTATCACGATGCAGATATAGACGCTGGGAACATGATGCTGTATCGGAGGTAACGCAGAACCTGCTGAGCAAATCACCGGAGATAATGCAAGTCCGAAAGCGGACGGTTGAGCATCCCTTCGGGACGCTAAAGCAATGGATGGGTGCGACGCGCTTTCTGACCCGAAGGCTGGCCGGAGTGAGCGCAGAGTTGAGCTTGAATGTACTCCCCTATAATTTGAAACGGGTTATGAAAATCATCGGCGTTAATGGTTTGATGAAGGCGCTGTCGGCGCAAAAAAAAAGGCTGACTTTGGCCCATCCGAGAGGCTGTAAAGCAGCATTGACCTGTTCCAGGTCGCTACCCAGACCCGAGGCATTTACTGTGCGATCACTCAGCCAACGAACGTCAATGCTTCAAGACGATAGGGCCCATGAGCGTTTTTACACACTCTGGACCTTAAACCCCATCGTTTGAAAACGTTCAAGATCAGCAACGATCCGCATTTTGCCGATAAGGTCGTCGATGTCGTCGGGCTTTATCTGAACCCGCCGGATAACGCCATCGTGCTGTCGGTTGATGAGAAAACCCAGATCCAGGCACTGGATCGCACACAACCGATGTTGCCGCTACGCCCTGGCCAGATCGAGCGACGCACGCATGATTACAAACGCCATGGCACCGCCAGTCTGTATGCCGCTTTTGACATCCTGACCGGCCAAGTTATCGGGCGGATAACCCAACGCCATCGGGCCAAAGAGTTTCTGGCCTTCCTGCGACAGATAGACCGCGCGACGCCCGCAGAGCTTGACCTGCATGTGATTCTGGACAACAGCTCGACGCACAAAACACCTGCCATCAAGCAATGGCTGGAGAAGCACCCGCGTTTCAAACTGCACTTCACGCCGACCAGTGCTTCGTGGCTGAACGCCGTGGAAGGCTGGTTCGCGCAGCTGGAAAGGCGAGCACTGTATCGGGGTGTTTTCACCAGCGTGGCCGAACTGAAAGCGGCTATTCGTCAATTTATCGAGGCCCACAATGACCTTTCGGCGAAGCCCTTCAAGTGGAACAAGACGGCTGAATCCATCATTAGCTCTGTGAACAAAGCAAAGCTGGGAGCGATAAAAAATAAGTTATTGAATTAACCGCTCAGGACACTAGATTGACGCCCTAATATTCGTGATGGTCTTCTCAACACCTGCGTTCTGTACAGGGTATCCAGCGTGGTTTTCATCTGTTAGGGAAATTCTGAAAAAGACTTCCTGATTTGGCAGAATCCCCGAACACCAATCGCCGAGCTTTTCGATGATGAA
>NZ_WIWK01000054.1:0-39414 GCF_009600165.1 Pseudomonas sp. FSL R10-0399 | reverse complement strand
CGCAGCGCCTGCGGCAGCAGGAGCTGCTGCGGCTGGAGCCGCTTGGCGAGTTTGATGGCTTGGCGCTGAACCGGCGCTTTTGCCGCCGCCGAAGCGTTTGGCGTTCGCGTCGAGGCTCATCGTTAAACCGATGCACAACGCCATGGCGATGCTAAGAAAACGTTTCATAAAGGGAATTCCCATTTGTGGATGACACGCGCGCCATGTTGCACAGGTGAGGTGTGACTGGCTAGCAGTGAAATGTTTCGGGCTTTTGCCTGATTGGGTGTAGGACGGATCCTGAAGTCACGTAATACATGTAGGAACGAGCCTGCCTCGCGATCTTTTGACGCTCAAAAGATCGCGAGGCCAGCTCGCCCTACAGGCTATTAACGTGTCAGACGGCCTCTAGCTTGGCGTAGCCCATCATCAGCCACTTGCTGCCGTCGGGGAAGTTCACCTGCACCCGGGCCTGTGCGCCAGCGCCTTCAAAATTAAGGATCACGCCTTCACCAAACATGGCGTGCTTAACCAACTGGCCCAGCTTGAATTCGGTTTCGGGAATTTCCGAACCGCCGAACAGCGTGCTGGCGCTTTGTTTCTGGCCGCCGAAAGGGCGACTGACACTGTTGGACAGACGAACTTCCTGGATCAGACCTTTTGGTACTTCACGAACGAAGCGCGAAACCTTGTTGTAGGTCTCAGCACCATAGAGGCGTCGGGTTTCTGCATAGGTCATGACCAGGTTGTGCATCGCCCGGGTGATGCCCACGTAGGCCAGGCGACGCTCCTCTTCAAGGCGGCCGGGCTCTTCCAGGCTCATCTTGTGCGGGAACAGCCCTTCTTCCATGCCCACCAAGAACACGTACGGGAACTCCAGGCCTTTGGCGCTGTGCAGCGTCATCAGCTGGATACCGTCTTCGTGCTCTTCGGCCTGGGTATCACCGGCTTCCAGCGAAGCATGACCAAGGAAGGCGGCCAGAGGCGACAGCTCTTCGTCTTCTTCATTGCTTTCAAAGTTGCGCGCCGCGCTCACCAGTTCCTCAAGGTTTTCTACCCGGGCCTGGCCTTTTTCACCTTTTTCCGCCTCGTGGTAGGCAATCAGCCCACTTTGCTCGATCACGGTCTGGGTCATCAGGTGCAGCGGCATGTCCATGACTTTGGCGGCGAGGTTCTCGATCAGCTCGATAAAGCCTGCGATGGCACCAGAGGCCCGGCCCGGCAAGGCTTTATTGGCGATCAGCTGGCGCATGGCTTCCCACATCGACACATCGCTGTGACGGGCGTGCTCGCGGATGGCCTCGACGGTTTTTTCACCGATGCCCCGCGCCGGAACGTTGATCACCCGCTCCAGTGCCGCATCGTTGCCGCGGCCTTCGAGCAAGCGCATATAGGCCATGGCGTTTTTGATTTCAGCGCGTTCAAAGAAGCGCTGGCCGCCATAAATACGGTACGGGATACGTTCGCGCAGCAAGGCTTCTTCCAGCACCCGCGACTGGGCGTTGGAGCGGTACAAAATAGCGATGTCGTTGCGGGCCAGGCCGGTGTTCAACGCGCTCTGGATGGTTTCGACCACATAACGCGCTTCATCATGCTCGTTGAAGGCCGCGTACAAGTTGATCGCTTCGCCATCACCGCCATCGGTCCACAGCTCTTTGCCCATGCGCCCGCTGTTGTTGGCAATCAGGGCGTTGGCGGCTTTGAGGATGCCGGCCGTGGAGCGATAGTTTTGCTCCAGACGAATGGTCTCGGCGTCCGGGAAGTCGGTCGAGTACTGGTAGATGTTTTCGATCTTGGCGCCGCGCCAGCCGTAAATCGACTGATCGTCATCGCCCACCACCATCAAGCTGTCGCCACCTTTGGCGAGCAAACGCAGCCAGGCGTATTGCACGGCGTTGGTGTCCTGGAACTCGTCGACCAAGATGTGCCGGAAGCGTTTTTGGTAGTGCTCCAGCAAGCCCGGGTGGTCGCGCCACAGATCGAGGGCACGCAACAGCAGCTCAGAGAAGTCGATCACGCCTGCACGCTGGCAGGCGGCCTCGTAGGCTTCATAAATGCTGCGCATGGTGCCCAGGAACAAATCGCCGCTGGCTTGAATGTGCTGTGGGCGCAGGCCTTCGTCTTTCTGGCCGTTGATAAACCATTGGGCCTGACGCACCGGCCAGCGCTGCTCATCGAGCCCCAGATCACGAATCACCCGCTTGACCAGGCGTTGCTGGTCATCGCTGTCGAGAATCTGAAACGTCTGGCTCAAACCGGCTTCTTGCCAGTGAGCCCGCAACAGGCGGTGTGCCAGCCCGTGGAAGGTGCCCACCCACATACCGGCCGGGTTGATCCCCATAAGCTGCTCGATACGATGACGCATCTCGGCAGCGGCCTTGTTGGTGAAGGTCACCGACAGCACGGAGTGCGGGGACGCGTTTTCGACCTGGATCAACCAGGCGATACGGTGCACCAGCACACGGGTTTTGCCGGAACCTGCGCCGGCCAGGACCAACTGACGCCCAATACTGGCCGTGACGGCCTGACGTTGGGCATCGTTGAGGGAATTTAACAAGAGAGAGAGATCTTCGCGCATCGACGCATTCTAGGGTGCCGGGGCAAACCGGGCAAACACCAATCCAGTTCTGTTGGGCCGTCTGTCGTGGCGTTGTGCCAAACGTCAAAAAAGAGTGTCTACAAGCTGTTACGTCATTGGTTTGGTTAACTGCAATAATGTCGTCTATTTTTTGACGTCTCATCGTTTGGTCGTGGGCACTGCTTGTGTATGCTCGGGCGACTTTTTTGGCTCATCTCCCTTGAATAAGAACGTTGCCGATGAATCAGAGTTTTACCTCCCTGGGGATATATTCCGGCTTAGGATTCGGGCTTTTTCTGGCTCTGCTGGGTGCATTCGTCTGGCGAATCGATCTGATTAATCAGCGTCGTAAAGTACGTAATAAAAAATTCAAAAGCGTGTTCGAAGAACTGCAGGACGCTAATTTTCGCAGTGAGCAGCTCAACGCTGAACTTGCCCGCGAGGTCGAGCAGCGTCGGCTGGCGTCGACGGTGTTCGAGGCCGCCAGCGAAGGCATCGTGATTCTTGATCCCACCTACAAAATGCTCACGGTCAACCAGGCGTTCAGCCGGATCAGCGGGTATGCCGTGGCAGAGTTGGTGGGTCGCCGGGTCGATGAGCTGGCCTGCAGCCGTGATGCGCGGCGGCATTTTCCGATCATTCAGGCCTCGCTGGCAGAGCACGACAGTTGGTTGGGTGAGCTGGTAGAAACCCGCAAGAACGGCGAACTCTACCCGCAATGGTTGCAACTCAAGGTGGTGCATGACGACGCCGCGCAGGTTAGCCATATCGTGGCCTTTATTACCGACCTGTCGGCGCGGCGTATCGTTGAGGCGCGGGTGCGTCACCTGACGCATTTTGATGAACTGACCGGGCTGGCCAATCGGCTGCTATTTAAAGAGCGTCTGGAAGAGGCCAATCAGCGCGTCCGCCAAGGCACGTCAAGAAACCTGGCATTGCTGCACATCGACCTGGATCGCTTCAAGTTGCTCAATGACAGCCTCGGGCCGGAGCTGGCGGATCAAGTGCTGCAAAAAATTGCAGAGCGCCTGACCAAGGCATTGCCCGAAGCCGACACCATTTCGCGCCTCTCCAGCGATGAGTTCGCCGTGCTGTTCGATGCCTACGGCAGCCTGACCAGCCTGGCGCGGGTTGCCACCCGGCTGATGGGCAAGCTGAGCCGGCCGATAGTGGTCGACGGCCACGAGTTGGTGGTGAGCGCATCAATGGGGATTAGCTTGTTGCCCGATGGCGCCCGAGACATCGCCCAGTTGGTCAGCCAGGCCAACAAAGCCATGCAACAGGCCAAACACATGGGTGGCGGGACGTTTCAGTTTTTCAGTCACAGCCTGCAACACAGCACCCTTGAGCGTTTGCAGTTGGAAAATCAACTGCGCAAAGCCATTGGCGAACGCAAGCTCAGCGTTTTTTATCAGCCTAAGCTTTGCCTCAAAAACGGCCGTCTGGATTCCGCTGAAGCCTTGGTGCGTTGGGATCACCCCGAGTTGGGCAGTGTGTCGCCGAGCGACTTTATCGCGCTGGCTGAAGAAACTGGCCTTATCGTGCTGATCGGTGAATTTGTGCTGCGTGAGGCCTGTCGTCAGGCCGCGCAATGGCAAAAAGCGGGGCTGGCGCCGATACGGGTGTCGGTGAACCTCTCGGGCCATCAATTGCGCCAGGGCAATCTGGTCAGCCTGGTGCGCCAGGTGCTTGAAGATACTTCGCTGGCGCCGCACTGCCTGGAGCTTGAGATCACCGAAAGCCAGTTGCTTGAAAATGTCGACTACGTGATCGCCACCTTCCAGCAATTGCATGAATTGGGCGTGAAACTGGCCATTGATGACTTCGGCACCGGCTACTCATCGCTCAGCTACCTCAAACGCTTTGCCGTGGACTACGTAAAAATTGATCAGACGTTTATCCGTGGCGTGGGCACCTGCGTTGAGGACGATGCCATCACCAAGGCGATCATTGCCATGGCCCACAGCCTGGAGTTGAAAGTGGTGGCCGAGGGCGTTGAAAACGAAGTGCAACTGGCGTTTCTCAAGGAGCATCAGTGCGACGAAGTGCAGGGTTACTTGATCAGCAGCCCGACCAACGCTCAGGCCATGGCTGATTTATTGCGGGCCGGTGTCGCCATTTGGTAGTGGCAAGAAAGGCTACATGCCCGGAAAACACGGCATTTTGCCGATAAGGCTTGCGAGACTACGACGTATTGGTTGGGCAAAAAACGAATTCTTGTAGTATAACTACAAGATTGCTACATCCCCGGCGCCCGCCGCTTCCAGACCGAGTCCTGCCTTTTGAACCTGCTGCAACATATCGCCCAGTCACGCCACTTGTTACGTAAATCGGAACTCAAGGTCGCCGATCACGTGCTGCTTGATCCTGCGGCAGTAATGCACAGTTCCATGGCCGACCTTGCTCACAGCGTGGGGATCAGCGAACCCACCATCGTGCGCTTTTGCCGGGCGATCGGCTGTTCGGGGTTTCAGGACCTAAAACTCAAGCTGGCGCAAAGCCTGGCAGCGGGTGCCAGTTTTGGTCAATTTGCGATTCATGAAGATGATTCGGTTGCCGATTACAGCCTGAAAATCTTCGACACCACGTTGCACACCTTGATGGATGTGCGCGAGAAGCTCGACCCGGTGGCGTTGCAGCAGGCCGTGACCGCCATGTCGCAAGCGCAACGCGTGGAGTTTTATGGCTTTGGTGCATCGGGCGCTGTGGCCGCGGATGCGCAACATAAGTTTTTCCGGTTGTTGCTGACGGCGGCGGCGTATTCCGACCCGCACATGCAGGCGATGTCGGCGGTAACCCTAAAACCGACAGACGTGGCCATTTGCATCTCGCAGTCCGGGCGTTCCAAAGACTTGCTGATCACCGCCAACCTGGTGCGTGAAAGTGGCGCGACGCTAATTACCCTGTGCCCAAGCCAAACGCCTTTGGCTGAACTGGCGACGGTAAACCTGGCGATCGACGTGCACGAAGACACCGAAATTTATACCCCGCTGACCTCGCGTATCGCCCACCTGGTGGTGATTGACGTGTTGGCGATGGGCGTTGCCATGGCCCGCGGCCCGAGCCTGGTCAACCACCTTAAAAGCGTTAAACGCAGCCTTCGCAGCCTGCGCCTGTCGCCAAAATCGCTGAAAAGCCACGAAGATTAAGAGCGTTGAAGATCCACGGTGGGAGCGGGCTTGCTCGCGATGGAATCGCTGCGATCATTCAGGTAAACCGTGTTGTCTGAATCGCGAGCAAGCCCGCTCCCACAGTTTCATCCCCCTGTCACTGCACGTTCGCAAAGTCGTCACAAACAAAGTCCATCGTGAAACTCCCGTACACGCCTTGGGAGACTCGAAATGGCCCAGCCTTACGAAGAACGCAACAGCGCCGCCAAAACCCGCCGTCAACAAGAAGACCAGCGTCGCATGGCCTTTCGTCGTGCGATTGAAGACCTTACGGACCAGCGTCAGCTGCGCCTGGAAACAGCCGATTACCCTGATATCGCTGCACTCAATTACTGGCAGACCCCGTCGGCAAATGGCCGTCGAACCGCTCAACCAGCGCGCTGATTTGTTGGCGTTCACTGCGAATAAATTCCAGGAACGCATGCGCCACCGGTGACAGGCGTTTGGCTTTAGCCTGCACCAGGCACCAACTGCGATACAGCGGCAACTCTTCGACCGGCAGCTCATGCAGCAAGCCGGTCGCCAGCTCCAGGCTGACGGCGTGGCGCGTTAACAGCGCCACGCCTAACCCGGCCACTGCGCACTCACGTTGCGACTCGTTCGATGACACTTCCAGGGTTTGATTGAAGTGCACGCGCTTTTCCTTGAAATATTCCTCACACGCCATGCGCGTGCCCGAACCTTGCTCGCGCATCAGCAAGGTATACGGCTCAAGGTCTTGCAAGCGCAGCGGGCCACGCTCGCACAGCGGATGCCCGGCCGGGGCGACGGCAACGATGGGGTTATTCAAGAACGGTAGAAACTCCAGGCCCATGTCCAGCGGCACCATCGACATGATCACCAGGTCATCGCGGTTATCCGAAAGCCTGCGCACGGCCTGTGCCCGATTGACCACCGTGAGCTGCAAATTGACCTCTGGGTGCTGGCGCTTGAAGGCGGCAAATAAATGCGGCACAAAATATTTTGCGCTCGATTCGATGGCCAGTTTCAGTTGGCCTTGCAGCGAGCCCAGCATGTCTGACAGCTGCATATCGAGGTTTTCGAGGCGTCCGAAAATATCCCGGCTGGCCAGCTTAAGCGCTTCAGCAGCCTCGGTGAGGTAGAGCTTTTTGCCCACATAATCGAACAAAGGCTGACCAATCAGCTCTTCCAGCTGACGAATTTGTAGACTTACGGCGGGTTGCGTCAGCGACATTTCTTCTGCTGCGCGGCTGTAAGAGCGCAAATCGCACACCTCATTGAACACCTGAAGCTGGCGAAAAGTTATACGCATCAATGACTTACGCATTTTATTGATTTTTCTTAAGGCAAGTGAGTTGCCTGACTATAAGTCTTTGCTAATGGCAGGCCCAAGAATTATTGATTTTTGTTTATTCATGCGTAGGACTAGTGTGACAACGCAACGGTTCAGACACATTTGGACACGTGCGGACCTGGTCTAGCAGGTCGTTTGTTCCATGGGCTTTAGGGAAAAATCCAAGTGATAAAAAAGATCCTGATCGCCAACCGCGGAGAAATTGCAGTCCGTATCGTGCGTGCCTGCGCAGAGATGGGCATTCGCTCCGTAGCGGTTTATTCCGAGGCTGATCGCCACGCTTTGCACGTCAAGCGTGCGGACGAAGCACACAGCATTGGCGAAGACCCGCTGGCCGGTTATTTGAACCCGCGCAAGCTGGTGAACCTGGCCGTTGAAACCGGCTGCGATGCGTTGCACCCCGGCTACGGCTTCTTGTCAGAAAACGCCGAGCTGGCGGATATTTGTGCCGAGCGCGGCATCAAGTTCATCGGCCCGGCCGCTGAAGTCATTCGCCGTATGGGCGACAAGACCGAAGCCCGCCGCAGCATGATCAAGGCCGGTGTGCCGGTAACGCCGGGCACCGAAGGCAACGTTGCCGACATCCACGAAGCGTTGATCGAAGGCGACCGTATCGGTTACCCGGTCATGCTCAAAGCCACCTCAGGCGGTGGCGGTCGTGGTATTCGTCGCTGCAACAGCCGCGAAGAGCTGGAACAAGCTTTCCCGCGTGTGATCTCCGAAGCCACCAAAGCGTTTGGCTCGGCTGAAGTCTTCCTCGAAAAATGCATCGTTAACCCCAAGCACATTGAGGCGCAGATCCTCGGTGACAGCTTCGGCAACGTCGTGCACTTGTTTGAGCGCGACTGCTCGATTCAGCGTCGCAACCAAAAGCTCATCGAAATTGCCCCAAGCCCGCAACTGACCCCGGAACAGCGCGCCTACATCGGCGACCTGTCCGTGCGCGCAGCCAAGGCCGTGGGCTACGAAAACGCCGGTACTGTGGAGTTCCTGCTCGCCGAGGGCGAGGTGTACTTCATGGAGATGAACACCCGGGTGCAGGTGGAGCACACCATCACCGAAGAAATCACCGGCATCGACATTGTTCGTGAGCAAATTCGCATCGCCTCTGGCCTGCCGCTGTCGATCAAGCAAGAAGACATTCAGCACCGTGGCTATGCCCTGCAATTTCGGATCAACGCTGAAGACCCGAAAAACAACTTCCTGCCCAGCTTCGGCAAGATCACCCGTTACTACGCGCCCGGCGGGCCTGGCGTGCGGACCGACACGGCGATCTACACCGGCTACACCATCCCGCCGTATTACGACTCCATGTGTCTGAAACTGGTGGTGTGGGCACTGACATGGGAAGAAGCGATGGACCGTGGTTTGCGCGCCCTCGACGACATGCGTCTGCAAGGGGTCAAAACCACCGCCGCGTATTACCAGGAAATCCTGCGTAACCCGGAATTCCGTAGCGGCCAGTTCAACACCAGCTTCGTAGAAAGCCATCCAGAACTGACCAACTACTCGATCAAGCGCAAACCCGAAGAGCTGGCCCTGGCCATCGCCGCCGCCATCGCCGCCCACGCGGGCTTATGAATAAGCAGCGGCCAGCTTTTAGCGGCAAGCGGCAAGCAAGAGCTGATTGGCTTTTACTTGCAGCTTGTAGCTAGACGCTTGTCGCTACAAAGGAGATCCCAATGACTACAAAAATCTTCGTAACCGACACCATCCTGCGTGACGCTCACCAGTCCTTGCTGGCCACCCGCATGCGCACCGAAGACATGCTGCCGATCTGCGACAAGCTCGACAAAGTCGGCTACTGGTCGCTGGAAGTGTGGGGCGGCGCGACGTTTGACGCCTGTGTGCGCTTTCTGAAAGAAGACCCGTGGGAGCGCCTGCGCCAACTGCGTGCGGCATTGCCTAACACCCGCCTGCAAATGCTCCTGCGCGGCCAGAACCTGCTGGGCTATCGCCACTACAGCGACGACGTGGTTAAAGCCTTCGTCGCCAAGGCAGCCGTTAACGGTATCGACGTGTTCCGTATCTTCGACGCCATGAACGACGTGCGTAACCTGCGCGTGGCCATCGAAGCGGTAAAAGCCGCTGGCAAGCACGCACAAGGCACCATCGCCTACACCACAAGCCCGGTGCACACCATCGAGGCGTTCGTGGCGCAGGCCAAGCAGATGGAAGCCATGGGCTGCGACTCGATCGCAATCAAAGACATGGCGGGCCTGCTGACACCATTCGCCACTGGCGACCTGGTTAAAGCGCTGAAGGCTGAAATCGGCCTGCCGATCTTTATCCACTCCCATGACACAGCCGGCCTGGCTGCCATGTGCCAGCTCAAAGCGGTTGAAAACGGCGCCGAGCACATCGACACCGCGATCTCCAGCTTCGCTTGGGGCACCAGCCACCCGGGCACTGAGTCGATGGTCGCGGCCCTTAAAGGCAGCGAATACGACACCGGCCTCGACCTGGCGTTGTTGCAGGAAATCGGCCTGTACTTCTACGCCGTGCGTAAGAAGTACCACCAGTTCGAAAGCGAATTCACCGCCGTCGACACCCGTGTACAAGTTAACCAAGTGCCGGGCGGGATGATCTCCAACCTCGCCAACCAGCTCAAAGAGCAGGGCGCGCTGAACCGCATGAGCGAAGTGCTGGCCGAGATCCCGCGTGTGCGTGAAGACCTGGGCTTCCCGCCGCTGGTGACCCCGACCTCGCAAATTGTGGGCACCCAGGCGTTCTTCAACGTCCTGGCAGGCGAGCGCTACAAGACCATCACCAACGAAGTGAAGCTCTACCTGCAAGGTGGCTACGGCAAAGCGCCGGGCGTGGTGAACGAAAAACTCCGTCGTCAGGCCATTGGCAACGAAGAACTGATCGACGTGCGTCCGGCTGACCTGCTCAAGCCAGAAATGGCCAAATTGCGTGGCGAAATTGGCGCGCTGGCCAAGTCTGAAGAAGACGTGCTGACCTTCGCCATGTTCCCGGACATCGGCCGTAAATTCCTTGAAGAGCGTGCTGCGGGCACCCTGGCTCCAGAAGTGCTGCTGCCGATCCCTGAAGCGGGTGGCGTGAGCAAAGCGGGCGGTGAAGGCGTACCGACCGAATTCGTGATCGACGTTCACGGCGAAAGCTACCGCGTCGACATCACCGGTGTGGGCGTCAAGGCCGAAGGCAAGCGCCACTTCTACCTGTCCATCGACGGCATGCCGGAAGAAGTGGTGTTCGAACCGCTCAACGAATTCGTCGGTGGTTCCTCCAGCAAGCGCAAACAAGCCAGCGAGCCGGGCCACGTCAGCACCGCCATGCCGGGCAACATCGTCGACGTGCTGGTCAGCGTGGGCGACACCGTCAAAGCGGGCCAATCGGTACTCATCACCGAAGCCATGAAAATGGAAACCGAAGTACAGGCCTCCATCGCCGGCAAAATCGTCACCATCCACGTCATCAAAGGCGACCGCGTCAACCCGGGCGAAATCCTGATCGAAATCGAAGCCTGATACGCCATTGATTCAAACGCTTTAAACCTCGGGGGAGCATGTGCTCCCTTTTTTTTACCCGAGATTTGACGCCGTCCCGTAGGAGCGAGCTTGTCTCGCGATCTTTTAAAGATCAAAAGATCGCGAGGCAAGCTCGCTCCTACGCGGGGGTGAAATCAGGCATTTCGTACGACGTTTCCCTTTCAATCTGTAAAAGTTTGATCGGCGGCAGACTCGATCAGGCCAAGGTACAGCCCTTGGGCGATTAATTTCTCAACGGGGATATTGATCCAGGTGCTAACGCCTTCTTTATCAATCACCGCAGTCAGCACCGCATCGCTAGAGCTCTTGAGGTTCGAGTAAGCGGGAAAGTCCACCTTGTCGATGCCTTGGCGATCCAGCACTGACTGTGCATGTGCATGCAGCTCATGGGCTGGCATCCAGCCACGCCATGTCCGTTCACCCTCGCTCATTCCAGATGCCATCTGTGCATCCCTCAGGTAGCTGGTCAGAGTGTTCCAGGGCGCTTTGAAGTCGTTGCCGTTTAGCGGGTCAGGTAGATCAAATGTCTGGTTGCGAAAATCAATATCGCGCGCTGTCAAATCCAGAAACGCGACCTGACGTTCGATCGAGGTAAATGACCCTGAAGCATCAAAGGCAATATGTGAAAGTGAAAGCCTGTCCAGTGCCCTGAATGGGTTGTTAGAGGCGACGGTGTCGTGCAGCTTTTCGCCGCCGTAGAGCGATGTCAGAAGATAGTTGCTCGCCTGTAGAGACAGAGCGATACGTTGCTGCGTCTGCCCCTTAGGCAACTCCTGTAGCGCCTGCGCCTCTTTGCCGTGAGTGGAGAGTTGCTGGTGAAGGTCTTCCATCAAAGGGTCAAAGCCCTCCGCCGCCGAAGCATTACTGGTTGCAGTGCGGCGTAACAAGGCTGTTATCTCCAGGGCGGCAGCAGACAAAGACACATTGACGCTTGCACCGGCAGGCATCGCTTTAGCTGCTGCAGCGTCTGGGCTCATGGCGGTTGAGCTATCAACCCACTTAATCGTCACGCCTGGGGCAATAGCCCGATTGTTCATCAGAAAATCTGCTCGAATTTCGGTCATAACAATTCCTCTGAATCGGCAAGCCTCGGCAACTCAGGTCTGCAGATCTGGTTTCTTTAGAAGTCATTAAATGCCTGTGTCGAGCAGTACATCGACAGTCTGTTGAGATAACTTTAATGATTAATCTGCAGCTGGCTGGTTGCGTTTATTTATTCAGGAAATTCTGATTGTTGATGCCCTGAAGTGTTAGTAGTAAAAGGCGAAAGTTGCAGTGTAGTTGTAGGGGATTCTCCATGTAGGGGATTGAAATGTAAGACATGTCGCAGATGTAGCGCCGGTTGATACAGCGTTTTTAGCAAAGCGTGGGCCGGAAACATACACTACGTGGGAAGCCGAAAACCTACAGGTAGTCCCAGTCCCTACACGCTTGTAGGTAGCGCTCATCTCTGAAGAGGTCCCCCCAAAATCATATGAGACTGGGAGCGACTGTCCTGGCCCAACAGTGGCTGGAAAAACTCCGGAAGGGGAACTAGATACAAGCTGCAAAACTTCAGGGGTTGAGTTTTGAACGTTTAGGCTGACAGAGTTTGCCTGCACGACACTTGTGCTTAAAACACATCCGTTGAAAAGAGTGAAAAGTAGAGTTTTTTTAAGACGTTGATTTCTCATTTGTGTAGTCCTTAAAGGCGAAGTGACTATTTCATGTGAAACCAGAAAGTAACGTATGTGATCCTTGATAAAGAGTATTTGTTTATCGTAAACGCATTAAATACTCGATATTCAGCGCAGAGGTAAGCATTAAACAGTAGAACTGCTTTGCTGGGGGGGGGGGCGTAAATCTGGCATATGATATCTGCACGTTAATGCAGATTTTTCTTAATAAGGCCTCGTTTATCTGCAATGTATTGCACTTTCAGGATGTGACGGTGGTCGTGAGGATGATTCAAATAGTCTGGACATGTTTCAGCAAGAATGGGGGCTGAAATGACCCTGAGCATTGATGTGCGCCAACTGAAGATCGAGAGCATTGAGGCCGATCTGGCGCAGGGCAAGATCACGCTAGGCCAAGCGGTGAAGCGCTTGAGGGTGGATGTCACGACGCTACAGCAAACCCAGTTCGCCGGGATGTGCAGAATCTCGGTCCGTACGTTGATCCAGATTGAACACGACGAGGGCAACCCCACGCTCAAATCCTTGAATGCAGTCTTCAAACCGTTCGGTCTGCAAATGGGTGTGGTGCGTCGGCCAAGAAAATTTTAAGTCCCTTTTGAGCCCAAAAACGCCCAACAGTCCTTGTTGGGCGTATTGATCAAAAATTAATCAGTTAATGCTCTGCATTCTTCAAGTGTCTTGATTTGACCGCTTTTTGGTTGGTTATCCAGTGCCAGCCATTTTTCAAAGCCTGTCGCTATAGCCGGCCATTCCGTACTAATAATGCTGTACCACGTGGTATCACGGTTATTGCCTTTGGCTACCATATGTTGGCAAAATACGCCTTCGTATGTGTACCCTAATCGTACCGCAGTACGATTGGAGCGGGCGTTTTCGCTGTTGCACTTCCATTCCAGGCGGCGGTTGCCCAGGGCGAAGGATTCCTTGGCCAGCAGGTAAGCGGCTTCGGTGCTTTTCGGCGAACGCTGCATCGGTGCGCCGAAGGTGACGTGGCCGATTTCGATGCGCCCGTGCTCGGGCACGATGGACATTAGGCTGAGCATGCCCTGCGCCTGCCCCGAGGCCTGGTCGATGACGGTGTAGTAGTAAGGGTCTTGGCTGGCGGCATTGCTGTTGAGCCACTGGTCAAAGGCCGCACGCTCCTTGAAAGGGCCGTAGGCCATGTAGTCCCAGAGTTTGGGGTCGCCTGCGGGCCCTTCCAAGGCTAGCCATAAATCATCGCCATGGCGCTGTGGATCGAGCTTTTCCAGACGAATGTAACGCCCCTGGATGACGGGGTTGTGTGGACGCTTGGCGGGTTGCCAGTGTTCTAGAGATTGAGGCATCGCGGGTTCCTTATTTATGACAAGGCTTTGCGAAACTGGATAAAGCCAGGGCGCTCGGCAATCCGTTCGTAAAGTTGGATCGCCGTGGCGTTGGTTTCGTGGGTCAGCCAATGGACTTTGGCGCAATGGTTGTCGCGGGCGGTGGCGTAGACGTGTTCGATCAGCAGGCGACCGGCGCCGGTGCCACGGATTTCGGGGCTGACAAACAGGTCTTGCAGGTAGCAGGAATTACCGATGCTCCAGTTGGAACGGTGGTAAATGAACTGCACGATGCCCACCGCTTTGTCGCCTTGCCAGGCAATGGCCAGTTGGGTCGGTTCAGCCGGGTCGAGAAAGCGCTGCCAGGTCGACTCGCTGACTTCGGCAGGCAACTCGGTGTTGTAGAAGGTCAAGTACGCCTGCCAGAGCGGCAACCAATGGTCGTGATCGGCGGCGGTGGCGGGTTTGATCTGCACGTGGTGGGTCATGTTGCTATTCCTTGGCCATTAAGTGAGCGAGGGCGTGGTCGTGTGAATTGGGGTTTGCCAATAGCCCGTCGCGCACACCGAGTTGGTCAACACTGCTGCGGTTTTGGCTGAGTTTGCGTTTGCCGATCAGTCGGGAGATGGGCACGCTGAACCCGACGATGGCTTTGAGCATGCTGTCGATGTATTCGCTGGGGGCGTCGCTGACCGCCCACGGCTCGGGTCGATTGGCTTCATGTTTGCTGCTCAGCCGGCTGACCAATGCCAGCAAGCGGTCGTGATCGTCGAACACGTCGGGCTGGCCATAGGCGTGCACGGCCAGGTAGTTCCAAGTAGGTACCGCTTTACCGTGTTCGGCTTTGCTGGGGTAAAAGGACGGGCTGATGTAGGCCTGTTCGCCAGCAAAAATCACCAGCGCTTCGCCACCTTCAGCCAATGCCTGCCAGTGCGGATTGGCGCGTGCCAGGTGGCCGTACAGCGTACCGTAAGGGCCTTCGTCGGGATCGAGCAGTAGCGGAACATGGCTGGCGATCAGGCCTTGGCTGCCGTGGGTGATCAGCACGGGCAGAGGTGAGGCTTGCATCTGTAGATGCAAGGCAGCGGTGTCGTGTTCAGCGAAGGCGCGGGGTACGTACATAGAAATATTCCTTGGCGAATGACTGCATCCTAGGCAGGCTAATGGTTCGTTGTAAGAGCCATTAATGGTCATTTTTATAGGTCCAATCCATGCCTGATTCAGCGTTATCCATCGCGTTCAATGCGACCGGGATCGAGCTTGATCCCAAGAAGGGGCTAAGCGCCCAGCTGTATCAGGCGTTACGCCAGCGCGTGCTGGATGGACGGCTCAACAGCGGTTCGCGGTTACCGGCCAGTCGCGACTTGGCGGCGGCGCTTGGGGTTTCGCGCAACAGCGTGGTGCGGGCCTACGATCAGCTCTATGCCGAGGGGTTTATCGAAGGGCGGGTCGGTGACGGCACTTATGTGGCCCAATTGCCCGAAAAAGCCTTACCGCTGAAAAAGTTGTCCACCAAGTTACCCACAGGCTTTTCAACAGGGTTACCCACAGGTTTATCCACAAAAGCGGTCGATTTACCTGTAATTACATCCAGTAAACTTATCCACAGCACGGCCTTGGGGAGGGTTATTCAGCACCCTTTACCGCTGCCGGCGAAGGGGGCGCCACGGGCTTTTCGGGTGGGGGTACCGGCCTATGATTTGTTCCCGTTCGAGGTCTGGAGCAAGCTCCAGGCGGCTTTTTGGCGCAAGCCGGACATGCAGCATTTGTGTTACGGCGATCCGGCCGGGGAACAGCGCTTGCGAGAGCTGATTGCAGTCTATTTGCGCACGTCGAGGGGTTTATCCTGCACGTCTGAGCAAATTTTGATCACCAGTGGCGCACAGCAAGGAATTAGCCTTTGTGCACAGCTGTTGGTGGAGCCCGGCTGTGGGGTGGCTGTGGAAAACCCCGGGTACCGCGCGGCCGCGCAGGCTTTTGCGATTGCCGGGGCCCGGGTGCAGGGTGTTGCGGTCGATCACGAAGGCATGGACTGCGCGGCGCTGGCGGGTTTGCACGATTGCACGCTGGCTTACGTGACCCCGTCGCATCAGTACCCCACCGGCGTCACCATGAGCCTGGCCCGGCGCCTGGAGTTGCTGGCGTGGGCCGAGCGCACGCAGGGCTGGATTATCGAAGACGACTACGACGGCGAATACCGCTATAGCGGCGCGCCCTTGGCCCCGCTGGCGGCACTGGATCGTCAGGGGCGGGTGATCTACGTGGGCACGTTCGGCAAGGTGGCGTTCCCGGCGCTGCGCCTGGGGTATGTGGTGCTGCCGCCTGCGCTGGTTGAGCCCTTTGCCCAGCGACGGGCGCTGGATATGCGCCATTCAGAGGTCAGTACGCAGGTGGTGATGGCGGAGTTCATGGCCGCCGGGCATTTCCAGCGCCATATCAGGCGCATGCGCCGGGCAGCGCTGGCGCGGCGCAATGCCTTGCTGGCAGATTGGCCGACTGATGTTCGTGGATTGGGCGCGGCACCGTGCGTAGTGGCGGGCTTGCACTTGACTGTGCCGGTCACAAGCGTTGAGCGCGAGCAGGCCTTGCTGGCACAGGCTGAACAGGTTGGAGTTGAGATCAACGGTTTAAGTCGTTATTGGCTGGACGATTCGGTCGAGCCTGTGGATAAACGTGCGGGGCTGGTGCTGGGCTTTGCGGCGGTGCCGGAGGCGGATATCAAAGCGGCGCTGGGGCGGTTAAAAAGGGCGTGGAAGAAAACCCCGTAGTCGCTGCCGAGGCACGAGGCTGCGATCGGTTGCGCAGCGACCCTCAACGGTGGCCCTGCAACCCATCGCAGCCTCGTGCCTCGGCAGCGACTACAGGCTTTTTTAGCCTTTAGATACTTTCAGAAATCCTTCCAGTACGTTGACCGCGTTCACGCCGATCTCTTCTACCGCGTAACCGCCTTCCATCACGAACAAGGTCGGTTTGCCCAGACGGGCAATGCGTTCGCCCATGAGCAGGTAGTCCGGGCTGTCGAGTTTGAACTGGGAAATCGGGTCACTTTTGAAGGTGTCCACACCGAGCGATACCACCACCACATCGGCTTCGTAGTGCTCGATCTCGCTGCAGGCTTGTTCCAGCGCAGTGCTCCAGCGATCCCAGCCTGAGCCGGCGGCCAGCGGGTAGTTGAAGTTGAAGCCTTCACCCGCGCCTTCACCCAGTTCATCGGCATAGCCCAGAAAGAACGGGAACTCGGCTTCCGGGTGCCCGTGAATCGAGGTGAACAGCACGTCATCGCGCTCATAAAAGATCGACTGGGTGCCGTTGCCGTGGTGGTAGTCCACGTCGAGGATGGCGACTTTGCTGCGGCCCTGGTCGAGGAAGGCCTGAGCGGCAATGGCGGCGTTGTTGAGGTAGCAATAACCGCCCATCAAGTCGCTGGCGGCGTGGTGCCCAGGCGGACGGCACAGGGCGAATGCGCTGTGGGCGCCGTTCTGGATGGCCGCTTGCGCCGTCAGTGCAACTTGCGCTGCGCTGTAGGCCGCCTGCCAAGTGCCCGCGGTAATCGGTGCGCCACCGTCAAAGCTGTAATAACCCAGTTGGCCATGCAGGCTGGTGGGGACTACGGCGCGCAGGGTGCGGGCTGGCCATGTGTACGGGAGCAAGTCGCCGTCTTTGCCGTGTTCGAGCCAGCGGTCCCAGGCACCCTGGAAAAAGTCCAGGTAGGCCTCGCTGTGAATACGCTGGATCGGGTCGCGGCCAAAGTCGTGGGGGCCTTGCACCGGGCCCAGTTCACGGTTTTTGACCCGTTGCAGAATGTGGTCCGCACGCGAGGGCATTTCGAAGCAAGGCAGCAATTGCCCGTCTATCAACTCGCAGCGGCCATGGTGCAGATGGTGATCGTCTGAATAGATAGTCAGCATTTTTCTTGTTCTCCGTAGGCTAGATCGGTGACCTACAGTTTTGCGGCGCTGGAGGTTTCAGAGAACGACAGGAGCGGCCAAAAGGAGATCAATATGGCCGAAATAACTGTCCGAAATTCGCCCCTTTTCAGGGCGCGCTGCTCCCTGTTGGCTCATGCCCGAAACTGGCTGGGCGACACGCCACTCCAGCGAACAAAGGCATGGCGAAAGCTCGCCGTTTCGCTAAAGCCCAAGGTGTCGGCAATGCGATAGATCGGCCATTCGGTCTCGTGGAGTAACAACTTGGCGCGCTCAAAGCGCAGTTCGTCGAGTAATTCCTGATAGCTGCAGCCCGCGTCATGCAGGTGGCGGCGCAAGGTGCGTGGCGAGCAATTCATTTGCTCGGCCAGCCCTTCCAGTCCCGGTGCGGCATTCAGTTGGGCAGCGAGCAACTGGCGGATCCGCGACAGCCAGGTTTGTCGCCCGGTGAACTCCAGGTTCTGTTTGCGGCAGCGCTCCGCCATGGCCTGGTGGGTGATGGTATTGGCCAGCGGCAGCGGGTATTCCAGCCAGTGCCTGGCAAAGGCGAAAGCGTTGTCCGGTGCATCAAACAGGCGCGGGCAATTGAAGGTGTGCTGGTAGCGGGCGTGGTAATCCGGCTTGCTGTGGGCAAAGCGCGCGGCGAGCAAAGGTAGCGGCTGGCCGATCAAGTCTTCGCAAATGACCTTGAGCGAGACAAGGCACAGCTGCGCGTTGAATACGGCCAGTTGCGGGTCTTCATGGTAGTGGTCGGCACAGAACCAGACCTGGTCGTCCTCGACCTTAAGGCTCAGCTCAAAGAGTGTTCCCAGCAGTGCCGGGTAGCGTAAAGCCAAGCGCAAAGCGTCACCTAAGGTGGCACTGGTGAGTAGGGCGTAACCCAGCATGCCGTAGGACGACACATGCATACGGCGTCCCAGTTCCAGGCCGATTTCACGGCGCAAGGCCACGGCGTTGGCGCAGACGCGCATTTCTTGGTTGGTGGTGATGCGAATGTCAGCGCGGTTTAAATCCGCGGCCCGTATGCCGCTACCGGCCAACAAGGCCTCGCTGGGCAAGCCTTCGGCCTCGAAGGTGCTGAGCACCAGCGATACCGCATTTAGAGTAGTGAGATGTGAGTGCAGCATGTTCGCTTCCTGCGTGGGGACACAGGAAGCGAGCAAGTTGTGTGCCGGGGGGCGTTAAGCCAATTCGCCACACAGGTCCCGTTCAACCAGGCGGCGTACGTCAGCGGTGGGCAAGCCCGAGCCCAGCAACGCGTGCAGCTTGCCGAATGCTGCTTCACGGGTCATGCCGCCGCCCGACAGTACGCCAGCCCCACGCAAGCGGCTACCGGCTTCGTACACGTCCAGCTCCACACCGCCTTCGTGACATTGGGTGATGGCGACCACGACGATGCCGTTTTCGTACGCCTGTTGCAGGCTTGCGAGAAACGCCGGGTTGTCGCTCGGGCCGGTGCCGCTGCCGAAACACTCCAGCACCAGGGCTTCAAGCCCGCTGTTGAGCACGGCATCCAGTTGGGCGGCGCCGATACCGGGGACCAGCGGCAATACGCCGACACGGGCTTCTTGCTTGGGCTGTTGATAGCTCAGCGCTGCTGGCAGTGATTCGGCCTTGGTGCCGCCGCCGTTGCGCTTGAGCGCCACGAACGGGTTGCGGCCAAAGCTGCGCACTTTGGCGCAGTGGGTCGGGTCCAACAGTTCGTCGTGGAAGTACAGCTGCACGCCGTAGGGCTGACCTTGGGCAAGCGCGCTCAAGGCACCGCTGACGTTTGGCCAGGCATCGCTGTCGGGCACGCCCGCAGGCAGCATCGAGCCGGTGAACAGTACCGGGGCCTGCAAGCCCAGCAGTTGAAAGCACATGGCCGCAGCGCTGTAGGCCAGAGTGTCGGTGCCATGCAGGACGAGTACCGAATCGCAGCCATCCTGTTCGACAGCGTCAATGATTGCGCTGCGCAGGCGCAGCCAGTAGGCGGGTGTCATGTTGGCGCTGTCGATCAGCGGGCTCATTTCACGAAAGCGCCATTGCGGTATCTGCACGTGCGGTTGGCTGGCGAGGAAGTCGCGCATGCGCGCTTCAAAGCCGGATGCAGGCGCCAGGCCGCTGGCGCTGGCTTGCATGCCGATGGTGCCGCCGGTGTAGAGCACCATGACGCGCTGGGCAGGATGAAGAGTGGCTGCAGTCATTCAGGAGTCCCCATAAGCAAAAACGCGGCGGTTCTGTCAGAACCGCCGCGTTGATATTAGCGTTTTGTTTCTTCGGTCTTGGCGGGCGGCAGAGGCGGCCAAGCCTTCAGGTCCAGATCCAGGTCCGGGAATTTGCTGGAATCGAAGACGGGAACCTTGATACCCGCGTTACGTTGGTCATCGTAGTCCTTGAGCACGCGCATGCATATCTTGAACAGCATCGCCAAGGCGATCAGGTTCACGAAGGCCAGCAAGGTCATGGTGATGTCCGCGAAGGCGAAGACGGTTTCCAGGTTCTCAATCGAGCCCCACACAATCAACATCAGCACCAGAGCGCGATAACCCATCAACGCCTTGCGGCTTTCACCGACCAGAAAGCGCAGGTTGTTTTCGCCCAGGTAGTAGTTGTAGAGCATCGAGGTGAACACGAACAACGCCAGTGCCACGCTGATGAACACGCGGCCCCATTCACCGACTACTGCGGCCAGCGAGTTTTGCGTCAGAGCAATGCCGTCGCCTTCAAAGCCCGGAGTGTAGAAGCCGGACAGCAGAATCAGCAGCGCGGTGCAGGTGCAGATCACGAAAGTGTCGAGGAATACGCTGAACGCCTGAACCACGCCTTGGGCAATCGGGTGTTCCACGTCTGCCACGGCGGCCACGTTCGGGGCGCTGCCCAAACCGGCTTCGTTGGCGAATACGCCACGTTTTACGCCCATCACGATGGCGCTGCCGATCATGCCGCCAAACACCGGGTCCATGCCGAAGGCACTTTTCACGATGTGGCCGAGCATGGCGGGGACTTGGTCGAATTGCAGCACGATCACGTAAACGGTGACGGCGATGTACGCCAGGGTTTTGACCGGAACCAGCAGGTCTGCCACCGAAGCAATACGCTTGATACCGCCGATAAACACCAGACCCAGCAGTACGGCAATGGCCACGCCGGTGTAGTTGACGTCAAAACCGAAGGCGTTTTGCAGCGAGTGGGTAACGGCGTGGGCTTGCAGGCCCATAAAGGCAAAGCCGAAGGTGATCAGCAGCAAGACTGCCATCAATTTGCCCATCCAGATTTTGCCCAAGCCGTACTTCATATAAAAGGACGGGCCGCCGCGCAGTTGGCCTTCCGCGTCGCGACGCTTGTACAGCTGGCCTAACGAACATTCGATCAGGCTGCTGGACATGCCGACCAGTGCGGTCACCCACATCCAGAACACGGCACCGGGGCCACCCAGGGTCACGGCAATGCCGACACCGGCAATGTTGCCCGCGCCTACACGGCCCGCCAGGCTCAGCATCAGCGCTTGAAACGAGCTGAGTTGGCCGGCGCTGCTGCGCAAGCTGTCTTTAAACACTGCAAACATGTGCAGGAAGTAACGGAGCTGAACGAAACGCGAGCGGATCGTGAAGTAGCCACCGAGCCCAACCATGAGCACGATTAGTACTTTCCCTGAGAGGAAGTCATTGATGACTTCTAGCATGGATTATTCCTCGCTGTTTTTATCTGATGGCAAAACGGCCGGATCAGGGTTACCCATTACGCCCGTCAAGTCAGGGCATAAAGCTAGGTAATCAAAGGGATCCTGGCCATGTTGCTGCTTGGTTTACGATGCTGTTTCCGCACTGCCGATGGCCGCTGTTGCAGGGCCCATGCACGGGAAGAGGGGCGGCACTATACCTAGGAGTGTAGGAAGCGTCTCTATAAGTGACTGATTTTTCATGTGTGAGTCGTCTGAAAAGCCCTCGTTTGTGGCCGAAATCGACGGTAGGCGCTGACGTAGGCTGCAATTTTTTGAGCGAGCTATCGGTCGGGGGGTACGCAAAAAGATGTAGCAGTTGCCGAAGGCTACGTCCGATTGCGCAGCGATCGTAAATCCGGAATACGCAGTATTGCTGGTGCATCGAGGTGTCTGATTTTACGGCGGCTTCGCCCCCGGACGTAGCCTTCGGCAACTGCTACGAAAACGTACAGTGCCCTTGAATCCCAGGCAAAAAAAAGGGCCTGCAGATGTGTCTGCAAGCCCTCAAAAGGTGAGAGGTGTCTAGTCCCTCGACCTGGTGAGCTTCAAATCGGTAGCGGGTGTTACGGCGTTAGTCCTTCAAAGGCACCAAACGCGGGGCAATCATGTTTTCCGGGCGCAGGATGTCGTCGAGCATGGCGTCGTCGAGCAAGCCTTCTTCGCGCACCAGTTCCAGTACGCCACGGCCGCTTTCAAGGGCGATACGGGCGATACGGGTGGCGTTTTTGTAGCCGATGTACGGGTTCAGTGCAGTTACCAGGCCGATCGAGTGTTCGACCAGTTCACGGCAGCGTGCTTCGTTGGCGGTGATGCCGACGATGCAGTGCTCGCGCAGCATGTCCATGGCGCGTTGCAGCAGGCGGATCGAGTCGAGCACCTTGAAGGCGATCAGCGGCTCCATCACGTTCAGTTGCAGTTGGCCGCCTTCGGCTGCCATGGTCAGCGCCAAGTCGTTACCGATGACCTGGAACGCCACCTGGTTAACAGCTTCCGGAATAACCGGGTTGACCTTGCCGGGCATGATCGAGCTGCCTGGCTGACGCGCTGGCAGGTTGATTTCGTTGATGCCAGTACGTGGGCCGCTGGACAGCAGACGCAGGTCGTTGCAGATCTTCGACAGCTTGACCGCGGTGCGCTTGAGCATGCCGGAGAACAGCACGAAGGCGCCCATGTCGGAGGTGGCTTCGATCAGGTCGGCAGCCGGTACCAGCGGTTGACCGCTGATCAGCGCCAGACGCTGTACGGCCAGCGCTTGGTAGCGCGGGTCAGCGTTGATGCCGGTACCGATCGCGGTGCCGCCCAGGTTCACTTCAGTCAGCAGTTCCGGGGCCAGCGTCTTCAGACGAGCCAGGTCTTCGCCCATGGTGGTGGCGAAGGCACGGAATTCTTGACCCAAGGTCATCGGTACGGCGTCTTGCAGTTGGGTACGACCCATCTTCAGGACGTGGTTGAATTCAACACCCTTGGCAGCGAAGGCCTGAATCAGGCTGTCGAGGCTGGCCAGCAGGGCGTCGTGGCCCAGCAGCAGACCCAGACGGATCGCGGTCGGGTAGGCATCGTTGGTCGACTGCGCCATGTTGACGTCGTCGTTCGGGTGCAGGTACTGGTACTCGCCTTTCTGGTGACCCATTGCTTCGAGAGCAATGTTGGCAATCACTTCGTTGGCGTTCATGTTGGTGGAGGTACCGGCGCCACCTTGAATCATGTCGACCACGAATTCTTCGTGGAAGTCACCGCGGATCAATCGTGCACAGGCTTCGCTGATGGCGGCGTGCTTGGCAGCGCTCAGATGCCCCAGTTCACGGTTGGCGTCTGCAGCGGCCTGTTTGACCATTGCCAGGCCGACAACCAGTTTTGGGTAATGCGAAATCGGAACGCCCGAGAGACGGAAGTTATTCACCGCTCGCAGGGTCTGGATGCCGTAATACGCTTGAGCCGGTACTTCGAGGGCGCCAAGCAGGTCGTTTTCTGTGCGGAATGATGCAGCGGAGGACATGATAGAAATCATCTCGATATGGACCCGGTCTGGGCCGGAACGCTGCGAATCCTAGGCTTGCAGACTATTTTGGGCCAATGCCTTTAAACACTATCCTATGCAGAAACGGCATAATGGCGACGTGACGCGACCGCCGCGTCGAACGTGTGACCCAATTTGGTGCGCGTCCGGGAGGACTCGATGAATCTCGAAAGTAAATGGCTGGAGGACTTCAGTGCCCTAGCCGCCACTCGCAGTTTTTCTCAGGCGGCAGAGCGCCGCTTTGTGACTCAGCCAGCCTTCAGCCGACGTATTCGCAGCCTCGAAGCGGCCCTGGGGCTGACCTTGGTGAATCGTTCCCGCACCCCGGTGGAGTTGACTGCGGCCGGTCAGCTGTTTTTGGTCACGGCGCGCACGGTGGTCGAGCAGCTTGGCGAGGTGTTGCGCCACTTGCATCACCTTGAAGGCGGGCAGGGCGAGGTCATGCAAGTAGCGGCTGCGCACTCTCTGGCGCTGGGGTTTTTCCCTCGCTGGATCGCTCAATTGCGCAACGAAGGGTTGAACATCGCCACGCGGCTGGTTGCGACTAACGTCGGAGACGCGGTGCATGCTTTGCGCGAAGGCGGCTGCGATTTGATGCTGGCTTTTTACGATCCGGACGCTGCGTTGCAGATGGATCCGGAGATTTTTCCGTCGCTGCACTTGGGCAACACCGAAATGCTGCCCGTGTGCGCTGCCGATGCTGACGGCAAGCCGCTGTTTGATCTGGAAGGTGAAGGCAGCGTGCCGTTGCTGGCGTACAGCGCCGGGGCGTTTCTTGGGCGCTCGGTCAACTTGCTGCTGCGCCAGCGTGCCCTGCGATTTACCACTATTTATGAAACCGCGATGGCGGACAGCCTCAAGAGCATGGCGCTGGAAGGTCTGGGTATCGCCTGGGTTCCGCGTTTAAGTGTGCGGGCAGAGCTTGAGCGGGGCGAACTGGTGATCTGTGGCGGCCCGCAATGGCACGTGCCGCTCGAGATTCGCCTGTATCGCTGCGCGTTGGTGCGCAAGGCGAACGTGCGATTGTTGTGGCGCAAGCTGGAAGGCGGGGCGTCATCGACCCCTTAAGTGAAGGCCGGGCGTGATGGCCTTCACTCAAAGATTTTCAGCAACTGTTGTCAGTCGAGCTGGCTGACATAGTTGCGGATATTTCCACGGTTCTCATCGCTGTAGCGAAACCGTGCGCAGGTACCCTCTTTACGCTCCGTTGCCATGAATGTTGCACACCCGTGGGGGCTAAATTGTTCGGGGTCCACATAGTAAGAGACCGCCGCGTGGGTTGCGCCGAAACAGTGGCCTATTTCATGAGCCACGACAGTGCGGCCCAAGGTAGTGGCGAAAGCGATGTTGGATTCCTGCAAGGCCAAGCCTTCGACCCCCTGTGCAGGGGATAAGTAGCCATCAATCAGTATCAGGTATATATCAGTGGCTTTGGCTGTTCGTTGCTGCGCAGCCCTGTACGCATCAACGGCGTGATTGATGTCAGCTGAAATCAACCCTATATAGTCGTCTAAATTTGGGTATCGGGTTGCATATGACAGGTAGTCAAAGTCTGTCATGCCTGGCGTGTCGTAGATAAATTCGACGTTGACTGGGCGCTTTGTTATGTCTGAAAGCTCAGGCGTGAAGTGAGTGAAAAACATGCCTTTCAGGTGTTCTTCATTTTTTAACATGACAGTGTCATGGACAAAGGTATAAATATTAATCGGGAGCATGGCTGATTACACCGTTCAGTAAAGATCAGAGACTTATGAGTTAAGGGGCATCGCTCAGGAAGGCTTTGATGCGCTCTCTGTTTTTTGGCGTATAGCGATAACAGTTGCCTCGGACATTGGATATGTCTTGATACATGTACGTCTCACATTCACCGCCCCACGCATTCCAGCCCAATTCGGCATCTTCATGGGTTGCGTTGAAACTGTGACCGACCTCATGGGCAATCACTTGATAGGACTGGGCGCTGGCAATGACGGCAGGTTTGCCGGGGTAGGCGCACCCCAGGGTTGTGGCGTTGATCGGGTCTTTGGTGACTAAAATATAGCGCTCGGTTTTGCCCCACTCCAAACCCTTGTCGTTTTTGTAGCCGGCGGCGGCTTTTTGCCAACTCCATAAAATGTCATCTACGTTTTCGCCCTTGTAGTTATGGTCTGTCAGACCCTGTACATGACGTACTTCATTAAAGGCAAAGGACCTGCCGGTAATAAAAGATATTTCTTCGGTGAATTCTTTGAAATAGCCCCGGCCCAGCGTGTGGGCGATGCTGCCTGGGACATCATCGTGAACAAAGATATAAAGCGTAATTGGTTTCATGTTAATCATCCTTAATTAAGGCCCTGACACGTTGTTAGTGGTGTGAGCGCCGCCTGCAGTCCTTGCAGGTGTTTAGTTATTTGGGTGCTGCATAAAGAGTTAAGCGCTTATTACGTGAGTATGTGAGGCGTCGAATTCGATGCAGCAAGTAGTCAATATCACCTCAGATCGTAAGTCTGACAGTAGAGGGCAACATGCCTCTAATGTTGTCAATTACTGACCTGTCGGTCAGTAAAACCAGCGGTTTCAGAGTTTGATTTGCCTGCAGACAGATGGTCGCCAAAGGTGCTTTCAAGTGGCCTCTTTGGGGTATACTGCGCGGCCTTCGGCTGGCATGACCGGCCTTAATTTCTATAACAAGCCACGTCGGATCCTCCACGTGGCTTGTTGTTTTTTGACGCGCCTGCGGGCGCCCAAGAGAAGAGGCGCGACGATGAGTGCACTGGTAGGCGTGATCATGGGCTCCAAGTCCGATTGGTCCACCCTCAGCCACACCGCCGATATGCTGGAAAAACTCGGCATCCCTTACGAAGTTAAAGTGGTCTCTGCCCACCGGACTCCGGATTTGCTGTTCCAGTATGCCGAAGAGGCCGAAGGCCGCGGGATCGAGGTCATTATTGCTGGAGCCGGTGGCGCCGCCCACTTGCCTGGCATGTGTGCCGCTAAAACCCATTTGCCTGTACTCGGTGTGCCGGTACAGTCGTCGATGCTGTCGGGCGTCGACTCGCTGCTGTCGATCGTGCAAATGCCGGCTGGCATTCCGGTCGCTACTCTGGCCATCGGCAAAGCTGGCGCGATCAACGCCGCGCTGTTGTCGGCGAGCATTCTGGGCGCCAAGCACCCGCAGTTCCATACCGTATTGAAAGCATTCCGTGCAGAGCAGACTGACAGCGTGCTGGACAATCCAGACCCGCGCCTGGCCTGAGGTTTTTGACGATGAAAATCGGTGTAATCGGTGGCGGCCAACTCGGTCGCATGCTGGCCCTGGCGGGGACTCCGCTGGGCATGAACTTCGCCTTCCTGGACCCGGCACCTGATGCCTGTGCTGCTGCCTTGGGCGAGCACATTCGTGCGGACTACGGCGATCAGGATCATCTGCGCCAGTTGGCTGACCAGGTTGATCTGGTGACGTTTGAGTTTGAAAGCGTCCCGGCTGAAACCGTGGCATTCCTGTCGCAATTCGTTCCGGTTTACCCGAGTGCCGATGCCCTGCGCATTGCCCGTGACCGCTGGTTCGAAAAGAGCATGTTCAAGGACTTGGGCATTCCGACGCCTGCGTTCGCTGACATCCAGTCCCAGGCGGATCTGGACGCGGCGGTGGCCAGCATCGGTCTGCCTGCGGTGCTCAAAACTCGCACCCTGGGGTATGACGGCAAAGGTCAGAAAGTGCTGCGCACTGCGGCTGATGTTGAAGGGACGTTTGCTGAGCTGGGCAGTGTTGCCTGCCTGCTGGAAGGCTTTGTACCGTTTACCGGCGAGGTATCATTGATCGCCGTGCGCGGTCGTGATGGCGAAACCCGGTTTTACCCGCTGGTGCACAACACCCACGACAGCGGCATTCTCAAGTTGTCGGTAGCGAGCACGGATCATCCGCTGCAAGCCTTGGCCGAAGACTATTCCAGCCGCGTGCTCAAGCACTTGGATTACGTGGGCGTGATGGCTTTCGAGTTCTTTGAAGTCGACGGTGGCCTCAAGGCCAACGAAATTGCCCCGCGTGTGCACAACTCCGGCCACTGGACCACCGAAGGCGCCGAGTGCAGCCAGTTCGAAAACCATCTGCGCGCCATCGCTGGCCTGCCGCTGGGTTCGACGGCCAAGGTGGGCGAGAGCGCAATGCTCAACTTCATCGGCCGCGTGCCACCGGTTGAGCAGGTGATCGCGATTGCCGACTGCCATTTGCATCACTACGGCAAAGCCTTCAAGGCCGGCCGCAAAGTGGGCCATGCCAACCTGCGCTGCGCCGACATGGCCACCTTGAACGCGCAAATCCAGCGCGTTGAGGCGTTGATCGACGAGGCATAAGCCTGCAGTCGACGGAACCATTGAGGTGCCGTTGCTCTCTGATGGCGTGAAACCAAAGTGCTGACTAGGCTTTGGTTAACGCCATCTAATGAGAGGACGCGTGCATGGGCATCATCGGAACCATTTTTATCGGCTTGATCGTTGGCCTGCTGGCTCGTTTCCTGAAACCGGGTGACGACAGCATGGGCTGGATCATGACCATCATTCTGGGTATCGCGGGCTCTTTGGCGGCGACCTATGGTGGGCAAGCGTTGGGTATCTACCATGCTGGCGAAGGTGCTGGCTTTATTGGTGCGGTCATTGGCGCCATTATTCTGCTGGTCATTTACGGCATGGTGAAGAAAAAGAGCTGATCGCGTGCGGCCCTCTCTGCGCTGATCGCAGAGAGGGCTAGAATGCGCGACGTATTCACTTCTCTTTGATTGAGCTCTTCATGCGCCGCCTTCTACTGACCTTTCTTTTGCTGGGCTGCGGCCTGGTACACGCGGCAGAACTGCCCGAAACCGACTGGCTGGACTTGATGCCCAAGTCGGATCAAAAAGCCCTCGAAGCCATGCCTGAAATCGATCACAACTCGCCTGAAGCTCAGGGGACGTTTACCGATAAGGGTGGCTTGAAACAAAGTAAAGGCCTGCCGGCCGTGATGTATTCCAACAAAACCGTCGCCAGCATGAACGGCAAAAATATCCGCTTGGGCGGTTACCCCGTGCCGTTGGAAACCGACGCCAAGGGTCGCAGCACGCTGTTTTTCCTGGTGCCTTACCCGGGGGCTTGCATCCATGTGCCCCCGCCGCCGCCCAACCAATTGGTGCTGGTGCGTTATCCAAAAGGCTTGAAGCTGGACGACATCTACACGCCGCTGTGGGTGATGGGCACGCTGAAAGTCGAGAAGGTCAGCAATGACCTGGCAGATGCGGCTTATGCACTGGATGCCAGCAAAGTGCGGGTGGTGGTTGAGGCGGATTTGTAACAGATGCCTCGCGATCTTTTAAACGATCAAAAGATCGCGAGGCAAGCTCGCTCCTACGGTTCAGGCCAGTTTTTGGCTGCTGATGCTCACACTCAAGGTGTGGCTCGCGCCTGGCGCCAGGGTGATGATGTCGTCCATGACGTTGGCGGTTTCGATGCACAGCATGCGTTGCCAGCCATCTAACGCCATGTCGCCGAGGGTGGCGGTTTTATCGATCCACGGGTTCCAGATCACGGCAGAGCGCGAACCTTGGCTGGTGAGCTGAATGCGGCGTTTCCAGTCGGCGTCGACAATGCTCAACTGTGGCGGTGTGTCCAGGTAGATACGGTCAGTCTCACCGGTAAAGGTCAAGTTGCCGATTTGTTGTACGCGCTTCCAGTCATCGAGGGTTTCGATGTACGTGAGCCCGTCAACGCCTTCGACATGAACGTTGCGTACGTCACTGACCGCGAAATAGCTGTGCAGCGCCTGGCTGATGCTCACCGGTGCGTCGCTGCGGTTGTGGCTGGTGAGGCTGACATGCAACTGGGTATCGAGACGGATGTTCAGGGTCAGTGCCACGTCATGGGGCCAACCGGGCAGGCCGCCTTCGACAGGTGGTAGGCCGAACTCAATGTGCAGGGCTTCGTCCGACACATTAATTCTCTGTAGCTTCCATTCTCGGGTGCGCACCAGGCCGTGGGCCGTGGCGGGTTCTTCGCTGTGGCGCATGGCTTGAACGCTGTCCGGGTTGCGCGCCAAATTACCAAACCATGGCCAGCACACCGGCATGCCTGCACGGATGCCTTTTTCGTGTTTGAACTGGGCTTTATCGTTAAGCCAGACGATCGGTGGCTCATCGCCCACCTGATAGCTGAGCACCTGTGCGCCCTGTTTGGCGACCAGTAGCTGGGCTTGGCCATGCTGAATATGCCAGCACTCCAGTTCGTCCAGGGTGACAGACTCAATGTTGCACATGGCAGGCTCTCTATACTGGGCGGGTTAGCGGCGTGGTGGAACAGAACGCGTGCGGCCGCTGCCATCAATGGCAACGAAGACAAACACGGCTTCGGTGACTTTGCGCCATTCGCTGGACAGCGGGTCGTCGCTCCAGACTTCAACCATCATCTGGATCGAGCTGCGGCCGATTTCCAGTGCCTGGGTATAGAACGACAACTGTGCGCCGACGGCTACAGGCACCAGAAACGCCATGCGATCAATCGCGACGGTGGCTACTCGGCCACCCGCAACCTTGCTGGCCATTGCGGTACCGGCCAGGTCCATTTGCGAGACCAGCCAGCCACCAAAAATATCGCCGAAACCATTGGTTTCGCGTGGCAAAGCGGTGATTTGCAAAGCGAGGTCGCCTTGCGGGATTGGATCTTCTTGTTCGAGCTCTATCATGCCGAAGGGCCTCTGACCCGTGATTCATCATGTGTATTGCGGGTGAATAAGCGTCTAAAGAAAAACGATTCAGCCCGAACATACTACGTTCGTCACGTTCTTCATAAGCCGCGCCAAGGGAAACTCTGCGAAATCGGCTGGGGAGGGCCCAGCGGGCGCTTTCGCACAGCAACCTTGGTAGTTTCCGAATGTTTCATTCGGGCACGAGTATATCGGGCCATCGCTCGCCCGACGACCTTCCGGTTCTGCTTTTTCAAGCCGCTGTGCGTCTAGCTCTATGCTTTTGCAAACAATTTGTTATCTTTCAAGGCCTACCAAGCCTTGCCGGCATCGATGCAGCTTTCGCCGAACCTAATAAGAGAAGCCATACCTCATGATCACTGAGCCTTCCAGTGCCGCACCCCCCTCGCGACCGTTGTCGCGTAATGACCTCAAAACCTTGTCGTTGTCCGCTCTGGGCGGTGCGCTGGAGTTTTACGATTTCATCATCTTTGTGTTCTTCGCCACGGTCGTCGGAAAGCTATTTTTCCCGGCTGACATGCCTGAGTGGCTACGCCTGATGCAGACCTTTGGCATTTTTGCCGCGGGTTACCTGGCACGGCCCTTGGGTGGCATCGTCATGGCGCACTTCGGCGACCTACTGGGGCGCAAAAAGATGTTCACCTTGAGCATTTTCATGATGGCCGTGCCGACCCTGATCATGGGGTTGCTGCCGACGTATGAGCAGATCGGCATGCTGGCGCCGATCCTGTTGCTGCTGATGCGGGTGATCCAGGGCGCGGCCATTGGTGGTGAGGTGCCGGGGGCCTGGGTTTTTGTTTCGGAACACGTGCCGGCGCGTCACGTTGGCTATGCCTGCGGCACCCTGACCTGCGGCTTGACGGCTGGTATTCTGCTGGGCTCGCTGGTGGCCACTGCCATCAACTCGATCTACACCCCGGCTGAAGTCTCGGACTTCGCCTGGCGAATTCCATTCCTGTTGGGCGGTGTGTTCGGTTTGTTTGCGGTGTACCTGCGCCGCTGGCTGCACGAGACCCCGGTGTTTGCCGAGCTGCAACTGCGCAAGGCGCTGGCCGAAGAAGTACCGCTTAAAACGGTATTGCGTGACCACCGTGGCGCCATTGTGATTTCGATGCTGCTGACCTGGCTGCTGTCTGCCGGGATCATCGTGATCATCTTGATGACTCCGACTGTGTTGCAAACCGTGTATGGCTTCCCGGCCACCACTTCATTGCAAGCCAACAGCCTGGCTATTGTGTTCCTGAGCCTGGGATGTATCGCCTCGGGTGCCTTGGCTGACCGCTTTGGCGCGGGCAAAGTCTTTGTGGTGGGCTGCGCCGCGCTGTTGATCACATCGTGGACCTTCTATCACAGCCTGTTGCAGCACCCGGATTGGCTGTTCCCGCTGTATGCCTTGAGCGGTTTGTTTGTAGGCACCATCGGCGCGGTGCCGTATGTCATGGTTAAAGCCTTCCCGCCGGTCATCCGTTTCAGCGGTTTGTCGTTCTCGTACAACCTGGCCTACGCGATCTTCGGCGGCCTGACGCCCATGGCCGTGACCTTGTTGCTCAAGGAAAGCCCGATGGGCCCGGCGTATTACGTGGCGATTATTTCGTTGATGGGGCTGTGTGTGGGCGCTTATCTGTGGAAAAAGGGGCGCTGATCACGCGGCTTAAGCTCCACGCCTTTTAGCAGTCTCGATGAGTGCCATCATTTATGGCTCAATGATGGCATTTCATCTAATTGTCACAATCGGTTCATAGAGTAGTCATCAGGCCTGCTGATACTGGCCCCCGATTCATCTAACCCGGTTTGCTAGGAGTAAGGCATGAAACTGAAGCGTGTGATGGCGGCCCTGACTTTTGTCGCCGCGGGCGTTGCGGCTGCTAACGCGGTTGCGACGGGTGTAGATCCGACTATCCCGGCTTACACCAAGACCACCGGTGTGTCTGGCAACCTGTCCAGCGTTGGTTCCGATACCTTGGCGAACCTGATGACATTGTGGGCTGAGGCTTACAAGAAAGAATATCCAAACGTAAACATCCAGATTCAGGCCGCTGGCTCTGCCACCGCGCCACCTGCGCTGACTGAAGGCACCTCTAACCTGGGCCCGATGAGCCGCAAAATGAAGGACACCGAACTGGCTGCTTTCGAGCAGAAGTACGGCTACAAGCCAACCGCCGTGCCGGTGGCTGTGGATGCCCTGGCGGTGTTCGTGCACAAGGACAACCCGATCCAGCACCTGACCATGGAACAAGTGGACGCGATTTTCTCGTCGACTCGTCTGTGCGGCGCTAAAGATGACGTGAAGACCTGGGGCGACCTGGGCGTTAAAGGCGACCTGGCCAACAAGCCGGTTCAGCTGTTTGGCCGTAACTCGGTATCCGGCACGTATGGCTACTTCAAAGAAGAAGCCCTGTGCAAAGGCGACTACAAGCCTAACGTGAACGAGCAACCTGGTTCGGCGTCGGTTGTGCAGTCCATCAGCTCCTCGCTGAACGGCATCGGTTACTCGGGCATCGGTTACAAAACCGCTAGCGTGAAAACCGTTGCACTGGCCAAAAAAGGCAGCACTGACTTCATCGAAGACACCGAAGAAAACGCACTGAACGGCAAATACCCGCTGTCGCGTTTCCTCTACGTGTACGTGAACAAGGCGCCTAACAAGCCGCTGAACCCGCTGGAAGCCGAGTTCATCAAGCTGGTCCTGTCCAAGCAAGGTCAGGAAGTGGTCGTGAAAGACGGCTACATCCCGCTGCCGGCTAAAGTGGCTGCAAAAGCCTTGGCTGACCTGGGTCTGAAAGAAGGCAACTAAGCCTTCTGCTATGCAGCAGGCTGCGATGAGGTTACGGTGCTAGCCGTTGCCTTGAGGTCTTGAGAGACTCATCGTAGCCTGCGGTAGCGACTACCGGTTCGCTGCATTTTCGTTCCGCTACCAGGTCCGCTGGTCAGCGGTTTTTTGCGTCACTGATTTGTCATCTTTTTGTCATACAGGCCCGCTAGGGTGTGCGCATGAATGATCTGGCCAATTCCCGAATGACTTCGACCTCCGCTCCCAAGCGCATTGATTTCAATACGCCTGAACTCAAACGCAAGCGTCGCATCCGTGCGCTCAAAGATCATCTGACCCGTTGGTATGTCTTTATTGGCGGCCTTGCCGTGCTGGGCGCCATCACGCTGATTTTCTTCTTCCTGGGCTATGTGGTGTACCCGCTGTTCCAGGGCGCTGACCTGACCGCCAAAACGGCGATAACGCCGGTGTGGATGCAAGACGCTGGCAAGCCCCTGATGCTCTCGGTTGAAGAGCAGAATCAGGTCGGTATGCGCGTGTCGGACAAGGGCATGGTGCTGTTCTTTAGCGTCAAGAATGGCAGCGAACTGTCGCGGGTTAACCTGCCGCTGCCGGTCGATACCCACGTGACTTCGCTCGGTGAAGACCAGCCGGGTAGCCCGGTGGTGGTGTTGGGCTTGTCCAATGGTCAGGCGCTGGTGTTCCGGCACACCTATAAAGTCAGTTATCCGGATGGCAAAAAGACCATCACCCCGGCCATTGAATACCCGTATGGCGATGCGCCGATCACCCTTGACCCGCGCGGCCTCGCGCTGGATCACGTGAACCTCAACGTGAACGACTCCACCGTCGTGCTGGCGGGGTCTACAGGCTCGCAACTGAACGTCGTCACGCTGACCAGCGAAGAGAACATGATGACCGGCGAGGTCACCAAGTCCGAAAGCCGCATCGACCTTCCGCAGATGACCGAGAAGGTCAAGGCGCTGTATATCGACCCGCGTCAGCAATGGCTGTATGTGGTCAACGGGCGGGCCCAGGCGGACGTGTTCAGCTTGCGCGACAAGAGCCTTAATGGCCGTTACAAACTGCTGGAAGACGCCAACACCGAAATCACCGCCAGCACGCAATTGGTCGGTGGGATCTCGCTGATTTTTGGTGATTCGAAAGGCGGATTGAGCCAGTGGTTTATGGCCCGTGATTCGGACGGTGAGCTGCGTTTCAAGCACATCCGTAGCTTCCAGATGGGCACGTCGCCGATTGTTGAAATTACCGCCGAGCAGCGCCGCAAAGGTTTCCTGGCCCTGGACGCGGCCGGTGAGATTGGCGTGTTCCACAGCACCGCGCATCGCACTTTATTAGTAGAAAAGGTCGCTGAAGGCCCTGGCATCATGGCGCTGTCGCCACGTGCCAACCGCATCATCGTGGAAGAGGGCGGCAAGTTGCTCCCGCTGTTCTTGAAGAACCCGCACCCGGAAGTCTCCTGGAGCGCGCTGTGGAGCAAGGTCTGGTACGAGAACTACGACGCACCTAAATACGTGTGGCAATCCACCGCTGCCAATACCGACTTCGAACCGAAGATGAGCCTGGCGCCGTTGACCTTCGGGACCTTGAAGGCGGCGTTCTACGCCATGCTGCTGGCTGCACCGCTGGCCGTTGCCGCAGCGATCTATACCGCTTACTTCATGGCCCCGAGCCTGCGCCGCAAGGTCAAGCCGGTGATCGAGCTGATGGAAGCCATGCCGACGGTGATTCTGGGCTTCTTCGCCGGCCTGTTCCTGGCGCCGTATGTCGAAGGTCACTTGCCGGGTATTTTCAGCCTGCTGGTGCTGATGCCGGTGGGCATTCTGCTGGCGGGCTTTGGCTGGAGCCGCCTGCCGGAGTCCATTCGTTTGCGGATCCCGGAAGGCTGGGAAACGATCATTCTGATTCCTGTGGTGCTGCTGGTGTGTGGGCTGTCGCTGTACATGAGCCCGTACATGGAAGCCTGGTTCTTCGGCGGCGACATGCGCCTGTGGATCTCCCACGACCTGGGCATCACCTACGACCAGCGAAACGCATTGGTGGTGGGCCTGGCGATGGGCTTTGCGGTGATCCCGAACATCTACTCGATTGCTGAAGACGCCGTGTTCAGCGTGCCGCGCGGTCTGACGCTAGGCTCGCTGGCGCTGGGCGCTACGCCGTGGCAAACAATGACCCGCGTGGTCATCCTGACGGCCAGCCCGGGGATCTTCTCGGCCTTGATGATCGGCATGGGCCGTGCGGTCGGCGAGACCATGATTGTGTTGATGGCCACGGGTAACACCCCGGTCATGGAACTGAACCTGTTCGAAGGCTTGCGCACCTTGGCGGCGAACGTAGCGGTGGAGATGCCGGAGTCGGAGGTAGGCGGCAGTCATTACCGCGTGCTGTTCCTCTCGGCACTGGTGCTGCTGTTGTTCACCTTTGTCATGAACACTCTTGCCGAGCTGATCCGTCAGCGTCTGCGCAAGAAATATTCGTCGCTTTAAGGAAGGTAGAAGTCTGTGAAGCAGAACTCCCTCAAAAGCTGGTTCAAGAGTGGCGCCCCCGGCGTCTGGATCAGCGGTGGTGCGGTGACCATCGCGGTCATCATGACTATCGGTTTGCTGTCGGTTATTGCCGTGCGCGGTCTGGGCCATTTTTGGCCAGCCGACCTGATACATGCGCAATACAACGTGCCAGGCAGCGCTGATCACCTGGTGATCGGCGAAGTGGTGCAAAAAGAAGAAGTGCCCCGTGAGCGCCTGAAAAGTGCGGGCTTGCCTGTGCCGGATCAAGGCCCGGAGTTCATGACGCGTGAGCTGATCAAGGTGGGTAACCGCGACCTCAACGGCAACGACTTTACCTGGGTGGTGGGTGAGTGGTTGACCGGCGAAAGCACGCCGCCAGAGCTGATGGCGATTGAGCGTCGCGAGTGGGGTAATTTTTACGGTTACCTGGTCAACGTGAAAGAAAACGGTCAGGTGGTGGCCGAAGGTGCTGCGGCCTGGCCCGAGCTGAAGGCGCGGGTAAAACGCGTTAATGCGCTGGCAGCGCAACTCAGCCAACTGGAAAAGAAAGACATTGGCGCCATCAACGCCGGGCTGGAGCGTATTCGTTTGCACGGCCGCAAACTGGAGCTGGCAGGCAAGCTGGATGCCACCGCACAAGCAGACATGGACGCCGAGCGTGCCGAGCTGAACGCACGCTATAAAGCGGTTGAAGATCGCTTGGCCGACTTGCATGCACAGTTCAACCGCGACAGCCTCACGGCCCGTGATGCCAACGGCAAAGAGTTGGAGATCAACATCGGCAAAGTGGTGAAGGTTTACCAGCCGAACAACATGAACAGCTGGCAGAAGCTGGCCATGTATTTCAGCAATATCTGGGAGTTTTTGAGCCAGGACCCACGCGAAGCCAACACTGAAGGCGGGATCTTCCCGGCGATTTTCGGCACCGTGATGATGACCTTGATCATGGCCGTGATCGTGACCCCGTTCGGCGTTCTTGCTGCGGTGTACCTGCGTGAATACGCCAAGCAAAACACCCTGACTCGGGTCATCCGTATCGCGGTCAACAACCTCGCAGGCGTACCGGCCATTGTGTACGGGGTGTTTGGCCTGGGCTTCTTTGTGTACGTGTTGGGCGGTTCGGTTGACCGGCTGTTCTTTGCCGAAGCCTTGCCGGCGCCGACGTTCGGTACGCCGGGGCTGTTGTGGGCGTCGTTGACCCTGGCGCTGCTGGCGGTGCCGGTGGTGATTGTGGCCACAGAAGAAGGGCTGGCGCGTATCCCGCGTACCGTCCGTGAAGGTTCATTGGCCCTGGGTGCGACCAAGGCCGAGACCTTGTGGAAGATCGTGCTGCCGATGGCCAGCCCGGCCATGATGACCGGCCTGATCCTGGCCGTGGCTCGTGCCGCGGGTGAGGTGGCGCCGCTGATGCTGGTGGGCGTGGTCAAACTGGCGCCTTCGTTGCCGCTGGATGGCAACTACCCTTACTTGCACCTTGACCAGAAGATCATGCACCTGGGCTTCCACATTTATGACGTGGGCTTCCAGAGCCCCAACGTTGAAGCCGCCCGCCCGCTGGTGTACGCCACCGCGCTGCTGCTGGTGCTGGTGATCGCGACCCTGAACCTGTCGGCGGTGTGGATTCGTAACCACCTGCGCGAGAAGTACAAGGCGCTGGATAGCTGATTGATAACGGAATCTTAAGTGTGGGAGCGGGCTTGCTCGCGATGGCATCTCTGCGGTTTCAAGGTTAGAGCGAGCCGCCTGAATCGCGAGCAAGCCCGCTCCCACAGAATCTGGCATACCACTGGCCCTTTTTAGTGACCATAGATAGCCAAAACGAATATTTAGCGTATGGAGCAACCCATGCAGCATGATTCCTCAACCCACGGCGTTAACATGTCAGCCTTGGGTCGCAGCAAACAGAGCTTGAGCCTGGCTGACGAAACCGTCGCCATTGAAGTGCCGGGCCTGAACCTGTACTACGGCGAAAAACAAGCACTGTACGACGTCAGCCTGAACATTCCGAAACAGCGGGTTACCGCGTTTATCGGCCCGTCGGGCTGCGGCAAGTCCACCTTGCTGCGTACCTTTAACCGCATGAACGATCTGGTTGACGGTTGCCGGGTGGAAGGCGAGATCAACCTGTACGGCCACAACATCTACCGCAAGGGCGAAGACGTGGCCGAGCTGCGCCGTCGTGTGGGCATGGTGTTCCAGAAGCCCAACCCGTTCCCCAAGACCATCTACGAAAACGTGGTGTACGGCCTGCGCATCCAGGGCATCAACAAAAAGCGCGTGCTCGACGAAGCGGTGGAGTGGGCACTTAAAGGCGCGGCCTTGTGGGACGAGGTAAAAGACCGTTTGCACGAGTCGGCACTGGGCTTGTCCGGTGGTCAGCAGCAGCGTCTGGTGATTGCCCGTACCATCGCCGTTGAACCTGAAGTGTTGCTGCTCGATGAGCCGTGCTCGGCGCTCGACCCGATTTCGACGCTGAAAGTCGAAGAACTGATCTACGAGCTCAAGTCCAAATTCACCATCGTCATCGTGACCCACAACATGCAACAGGCGGCCCGGGTTTCGGACTACACCGCGTTCATGTACATGGGCAAAATGGTTGAATACGGCGACACCGATACCTTGTTCACCAACCCGGCCAAAAAACAGACCGAAGACTACATTACCGGGCGCTATGGTTAGTAGCAGCGGCAAGCTTTTAGCTTCAAGCGGCAAGTTAAAGCAGCTTGGTGGAATGACAGAGATAGCTTGCGGCTTATGGCTTGCAGCTCACAGCTTTTGCGGAGCAAACCCATGATTTCAAAGGATGGCCTCACCCATCACATTTCCGCGCAATTCAACGCGGAACTCGAAGAAGTACGCAGCCACTTGTTGGCCATGGGCGGGCTGGTCGAGAAACAGGTTAATGACGCGGTCACGGCGTTGATTGAGGCTGACTCCGGGCTGGCTCAGCAAGTGCGTGAGATCGACGAGCAGATCAATCAGATGGAGCGCAACATCGACGAGGAATGCCTGCGCATTCTGGCCCGTCGCCAGCCTGCGGCCTCTGACTTGCGGCTGATCATCAGCATCTCCAAGTCGGTGATCGACCTGGAGCGCATCGGTGACGAAGCGACCAAAATCGCGCGCCGGGCTATTCAGTTGTGCGAAGAAGGTGAGGCGCCACGCGGCTATGTTGAGGTGCGCCACATTGGCGATCAGGTGCGCAACATGGTGCGCGATGCCTTGGACGCGTTTGCGCGTTTTGACGCCGACCTGGCGTTGTCGGTGGCGCAGTACGACAAGATCATCGACCGCGAATACAAAACCGCACTGCGCGAGCTGGCCACTTACATGATGGAAGACCCGCGTTCCATTACGCGTGTGTTGAGCATCATTTGGGTGCTGCGTTCGCTGGAGCGTATCGGCGACCACGCACGCAATATCTCGGAATTGGTCATTTACCTGGTACGCGGTACAGACGTGCGCCACATGGGCCTCAAGCGTATGCGTGAAGAAGTTGAAGGCACCAAGGCTAATGTTGAGTCGCAAGCGGACGATAACTAAGACTGCCTGCGACATAAAACGCCCGGCTCATTGCCGGGCGTTTTCGTTTGTGGCGTTTATAGTTAAGGCGCTTGGCGAACTGTAAAAAGGGGCGAGGCGCTGATCGGTCTTGGCAAATGGCCATCATTTGGCGCAGGGTTGTCAGGATTCTAAAGGAGCAGTCGATGAGCAAGGTCAGTGTGTTGGTGGTGGATGACGCGTCGTTTATCCGCGATCTGGTTAAAAACTGCCTGCGTAACTATTTTCCCGGTATCCGCATCGAAGACGCGGTCAACGGCCGCAAAGCTCAGGCACTGCTGACCCGCGAGCCGTTTGACCTCGTGCTGTGTGACTGGGAAATGCCGGAGATGTCCGGCCTTGAGCTGCTGACGTGGTGCCGTGAACAGGACCGCCTTAAAGCACTGCCGTTCATCATGGTCACCAGCCGTGGTGATAAAGAGAACGTGATACAGGCGATTCAGGCCGGGGTTTCGGACTTTGTCAGCAAGCCGTTTACCAACGAGCAATTGCTGACCAAAGTAAAAAAGGCCTTCACCAAGGCCGGCTTGCTGAATGCAGTAATGGCCAGCGCCCCAGTGCGAACCAGCACCGGCCTGGCCAACGACTCTTTGAGCGCCTTGACCGGTGGCAAAGCGCAGGTGGTGACGCCGACCGCGCCGAGCCGACCGGCTGCGCCAGCGGCTCCTG
>NZ_WIWK01000053.1:0-39598 GCF_009600165.1 Pseudomonas sp. FSL R10-0399 | reverse complement strand
GTACCGGCAGCGTCCATGGCCGAGGCGCCGCCGCCCATCACCGCCACGCGCTTGCCGACAAACCAGTGGTCCTGCAAACCGTCAGCCGAGTGCGCCCAGTATTCACGGGGTAGCGCGTCAGCCACTGCTGGTACCCAAGGCCCGCCCAAACCATCGCGACCGGTGGCCAGCACCACGTGCCGGGCCGAAACGTTAAGGGCTTGCCCGTCGGCATCAATACTCAGTTCGACGCGACCGTCTGCCCTCGGTTGCACCCGTGTCACGCGGTGACGGTTACGCACATCCAGGCGCAGCACGCGCCGATACCAGCGCAAATACTCAGCCCATTGCAGGCGCGGAATCTTGTCCAGTTGCTCCCACGCGGCCAGGCCAAACTGGGCTTCGAACCAGGCGCGAAAGGTCAAGGCTGGCAAACCCAACGCAGGGCCGCTCAATTGCTTGGGCGAGCGCAGAGTCTGCATGCGCGCCGTGGTCGCCCACGGCCCTTCAAAGCCTTCTTCGGACTGGTCGAACACCACCGCCTTCACCCCCAGATGGCGCAACTCGGTTGCCAGCGCCAACCCGGCCATCCCTCCGCCAATCACGGCCACTTCAAGCAGCAACTGGCCTTCTTGATGACGAGGTTTGACCCACGGCTGAGCCGGTAAATCGAGCCACTGCAAATCCTCGCGCAGGCGCGCTTCGAGGGCTGGCAGGCCAATGGGAGCTGTGGTGTGGGGCATTGTCGGTATCTCTATTAAAGTCATGAACGCTTCGCAGGATCTGCCGCAGACTGCGGCAGATCCTGCGAAGAGCGGGCCAGGCGTTGGCCCCGGGTTTAAAAATCGATGTTCAGACGGCCGTAGTAAAACGCCCCGTAAGAGCCAAACGGTGAGATCGACGAGTAGTACGAGCCACCGGAGACATCAATGATCTGGTGCTTGTCCGGGTACACGTTGAACACGTTGTCGGCCCCCACAGACACGGTGATGTTGTCGGTCAGGGCGTAGTTCACGTCGACATCGGTGATCCACTTGGCGCTGAAGGTTTCGTCAATGCCGCTGGTACCGCTGCCCAGGCGCTTGACCTTGCCGTAACGGGTGCTGCGCAGGCCAATGTCCCAGTCGCTGACTTGCCAGTTCACGCCGACGATGTACTTGCTCTTGGGCACCAGGTCGGTCACACCGCCCAGCTCCGTGCGCTCAAAACGCGACAGGCCGAGGCTTTGCAACTGGTCGGGATTGGCCTTGAGGTCGGTAATGGTGGCTTTGTTCCAGTTCGCCCCCAGGTTCCAGCGCAAACGTCCGTAACGGTCCAGGTGCTGGGTGTAGTCGGCCACCAGATCCAGGCCCTTGGTGCGGGTGTCAAAGGCGTTGGCGTAGTACTGCACCTGCTGCACATGGGAAAAACCATTGGCCGCGAGGATCTTGTCGACTGCCGGGCCCGACAGCGGGCTGATCAGTGCAATACGGTCTTGCAGGTCAATCAGGTAGGCATCCAATGCGATGTTGAGGTTCTGCACCGGGCTCCAGGTCAGGCCCGCCGAGATGCTTTCAGACTTCACCGGATCCAGGTCTTCAGCGCCCAACGCCCGGCCAATCGCCGAGTTGGGTTGCACACGCTTGATCATGATGTCCTGGGTTTCATTGCCCACGGTGCGACGGCCCAAGCCGGTCTTGGCGTAGCCCTGTTGCACCATCGACGGCGCAACAAAACCGGTGCTGATGGCACCTCGTGCAGCCAGCTCCGGGGTAAAGGCATAACGGGTCGACAGCTTGCCGGTCCAGGTATTGCCCGAGCTGTCGGTGTAATGTTCAAAACGCCCCGCGGCGCCGACAAACCACTTGTCCGTCACATCCAGCCCCAGGTCGACATAAGCGGCCGAGTTGCTACGCCGCAAATTGACTTCGTCCTCGGGCAGCAGCAGGTAGTTGCCCAGCGCACCGATGGCCGACAACTGACCCGCCCGCGGGTGGCCTTGCGGATAACGGTAACCGCCGTTGGCATAGGAATCGGCGTCCCCGGACTCTGTGCGGTACTGCTCGAAACGGTATTCGAGGCCGGTGGCAAAATTCAGCGGGTTGCGTGTGCCTATGTCCAGCTTGCGGTTGAGGTCCAGGTTGGTCGTCCACTGGGTGAACGTGTTGGTCTGCAGGTCAAAGTGGCGCGGGCTGTCCGGCCCCAACGACGGGTTGAGGTTGTTTTTGGTGCTTTGCTTCTGTCGGTTCGAGCCGTATGAGGTGCTCAAGTCCCAGCCCCAGCCCGCCAAATCATCGCCACGGGCACCGAACACGCTTTGGTAGTCAAAGCTGTCAAAGGTGAAATCCGGGGCCACACCGTCCGGGTACAGCTCGTTGATGATGGTATTGCCGTTCGGCCGACGGTAAGCGATCGACACCAGCGCATCCTGCTGGCCGACCGTGCTGAAGGAGTACAGCGAGATCGAATCGTTAAGCGGCAACTCGGCGTTGTACGACACGTTGAGCTGCTCGATCTCCGGCAGGCCACCGCCATAGGTGCGCTTGTCGATGGTGTTTTCACGCGGGTCAGGCTGGCCGTTCACCGGGTAGTAAAAACTGCCGGTGGCCACCCCGGAACGCTTGGTGCTGTCCTGCTTTTTGGCATCCAGGGCGAAGTTGAAAAAACCGTCATTGGGCAGCGGCAAACCGATGTCGAAGGTCTGTTGGTAGGTCTCGCCGTTGGAGCCCACCCCGCTGTGATAATGCGAACGACGCCCGGCCATGGTGCTGGCGCTGCCGCCGCTGCTGTTGGACTTGAGGATGATATTGATCACCCCGGCGATGGCGTCCGAACCATATTGTGCTGCCGCACCGTCGCGCAGTACTTCAACACGGTCGATGGCGCTGATGGGGATCAGGTCCAGATCGGCCGGGTTCCAGCCTTCGGACAGCACCGAGTTTTCCGAGGCAACCGAACCACCATGGCGGCGTTTGCCATTGACCAGCACCAGTACATAGCCGCCACCCAGGCCGCGCAAACCGGCAGAGCGGGCCACGTTGCTGTAGGCGCCGCCGGTCACCTTGGCCACGTTGAACGAAGGCAGGGTTTGCGCCAGGGCATCGCGCAAACTGGTACTCGCACCTTGCTTGAGCAGTTCCTGGCCGCTGATCACATCGATCGGCACGGCACTTTCAGCCACCGTGCGCTGAGTACCACGGTTACCGACCGAAACCACGGTTTGCATGACCGGCTCCGTTTTAGCGTGAGCCTTGTTGTCATCTTCTTGTGCCGCTACCGGTCCACTGACCAGGCACAGGCCGGTCAGCGCGAGGGCTGCCGGTGTAAAAAGTGAAGCCGATGAAGCGCCGGATTGCATATGCAAACTCCCCGATAAATCGCCAAAAAAGTTAAAACACGTCTTGCGGCGATTTGCCGAGGTCGGCTGGATGCCCGCGAAGCTGAAGGTCTGTGTTGGCAGCCTTCAATTCATTTTCATGATTCATTAGCGCATTGAATGCGGTAAATGAATACTAAGGAGCAGCGGTTATTCCATCAACTGGCAAAAAAGGATATGGATATTACTTTTCAGAATAAAAATTGTAGGCGCGAGCTTGCCTCGCGATCTTTTAGAAGGTCAAAAGATCGCGAGGCAAGCTCGCTCCTACACGGGAAGGGTTTAACCGGCGTAGATGCTTTGCATCAACGCATCATGGCTGCTGGCCGGGTGCACGATCATGCCTGGCAGCAAGGCCTGGGATGAGGTCTTGAGGGTTTCGACCAACGCCTTGGCCACTTCCGATAACGGTGTGGCGTAGGCCGAGATCAAGCCAAAAAAGAACGGTACGTTGCTTTCAATCGGTCTCACCACCACCCCGTTCAATGGTACGCCAAAGGCCGTAAACGGGTCGGCCAGCGCCACGCCCAGCCCCACGCGGGCCATTTGCATGGCGGTCAGCGAGGTGTTGGTGTCAAGGATGTGCTGCGGCTCAACCCCGGCGGCTTCGAACGCGCGGTTGATGCGTCGGCGGAAGCGGAACGGGTTGGAGATGCTGATCAAGGTCTGTTGTGCCAGGGTTTGCATGCTCAACACCGGCTCTGCCGCCAGCGGCGAGTCGGCCGCCAGCACCGCCACGCAGGCGGCTTCGCCAATCCAGTGCAACTCAAGGCCGCGATGTTCCAGCGGCAAGCTGACCACTCCCAGATCCACGGTTTTGGCCAATACCGCCTGCACCGCTTCTTGCGCGCTGAGGCTCTGGATTTGCAGTTGTTGCGGCTGCAAACCCGGTGGCAACTGCGCCAGCGCAGGCGGCAACAGACCCGAGGCCAGGGCCGGGGTGGCCACCAGACGCAAACTGAGGTTTTCATCACGGGCAATGTTCAGTGCCCGCTGCTGTACGTGACGCACCCCTTGCAGGGCATTCTCGACCTCAGCCGAGAGCATGAACGCCTTTTGCGTCGGGGTGACTTTAGGCCCGCTGCGTTCAAACAAGGCAAACCCCAGTTCCTGCTCCAACTCCTGTATCAGCCGGGTCACGGTAGGCTGCGAGCGCCCGAGCATCTGCCCTGCCCCCGTGACACTGCCCGCCGACATGACCGCAGCAAACGCTTCCAACTGGCGTAGATCCACCGGGATCTCCTTTGACATGACCTGAGGCGATGCAGTGTACACAGCACCGCCGGTTCGGGGCAGGTCACTCAGCCCGCCAACAGCGCAACCAGGGCCGGTACGGTCAGCACCGCGGTGTAATACCCCATGAACTGCACGCCGATGTTGAAGCCCAGAAAGCGCGAGAGAAAACCGCCCAGTAGGCCAACGGTGACAATCACCAGCAAGCCAAGCAAACCGCCCTCCCAGATCCCGATCACCAGAATCAACCCGACAAACGTCGCGATTACCGCTTCGTGGCTGATTTTGCGCGACACGTACGACGCCGCGCGATACGCGTAGTTCATGGTGAAGGGATAGGCGATCAACAAGGCCACCACCACTGCCAACATGCCATAGCCGAGAAACTCCCAGGTGCTGAGCAACGAGTGCAGGTTGTGCACCTCGCCCGAGGCCGAGTCCACGCTAAAGCGCGGCGGCGCGTTGAACAACGGCGCTGCCGGGCCCGCCGCCACCGGGCTCAGTGGCAAGCCAAAGGCAATCAGCGGGATCAGCGCCTCGGCAATGTAGGTGGACTCGGTCACGCCATTGCGCGCGGTAATCACTGTGGTCAGGCGGTGGTAAACATGCTTGACCCGCGAGCCGACCAGTTCACCCATGATCACGGTCATGGCCACCGGGCTGAACACGAAGGTGGCACTGGAGATTACAGCGGTGATCCCGGTCCACAGGCTTTGTTTGCGGTCAAGAACCTTGAGCGGGTTGGGAAAGAAGCCACCGCCGCTTTTTACATCAGGCGACAGTGAAAACGTGCGCACTTCACTGCGGCGCATGTTCTCGCGCTCGGCCGGGGCCATCATCGCGAACAGGGCTGCAATCAACGGCCCGATGGCGATGCCCAGAAAGTAACTGACAGTGAGCTTGACTCCGTATTGGCCGGTGAGGGTTTGCAGGCCGAGAATGATCAGCACAAAAGGGATCAAGGCCAGTACCGCAGCCAGCCGCCCTTTCGAAAACCACGCAATGGCAATCGCCGCCGCCAGGAAAATCCACGGCGCCGAGCGCTTGATGGTGTCGCCAAACGGCGCCAGCATGACCGCAAACAGGACCGCCATGGGCACGGCGATCAGCGCAGCAATCACTGCCCCGGAAATCATCTTGCGCAAGGCAATGTGCGGCACCCCGAGGTTGCGCAAAAAGTTGGCCTCGCGCATTAACGGCGTGGCCATGGTGTCACCGGGAATCCCCAGCAGGGCCGTGGGCACGGCGTGGGTCATGTGCTTGGCCACCGCACCGGCCAGAAAGAACGTCAGCACTCCCGGCGCAGGCACGCCCAGCAGCACCACCAGCAAGGTCAACGGTGCCAGGGTGGTGGTTTCATCGCTGCCGGAAATCAGCCCGATGGCGGCAAAAATTACCGCCCCCAGAATGCCCATGCCCAGGGCAATCAGCACTTGATCGAACAATGAAACGATCATGAGCGGCCTCCATTGGCAGCCAGGCCATCGACCGCTGGCGCGGGGTCAGCCCCGATGTTGTGCAAGCCCTTCTCGTAGTCCACGAACAGCTCGTACAGGTCCATCTCCTTGAGCTCGGCGATGGTTTCGGGGGGCAGGTCAGCCAAACGCCCAAGGTCACCAAACTCGCTTTGCAAATCCTTCAAGATCTGACTGCGCCAGGCCGGGTCTGCCTCGTGCTCGACCACATGGCGCTTGGGTTTGAACAGGCTCGCACTGATTGCCCCGCCCACCAGGCAACCCACGATGCCCACCAGCATGGCGTAGGCCCGGGCCATCTGTGCGGAGGCCACCCACTCAAGCAAAAAGTGCTGTGCGGTAAAAAACGCGCTGAGGCTGACGATGGCGCCAATCACAATGGCGTACACCAGATGGCGCACATCAACCGTGTCACCCCAGACTTCATAGAGTTCAGGTTTCAAAGAATTCTCCCACTGCTTTTATTGTTATGGAGGTGAAGAGAGACAACTCATGACGTGTAGGAGCGAGCTTGCCTCGCGATCTTTTAGAAGGTCAAAAGATCGCGAGACGAGCTCCTACATGCCGCGTTTTTGCTTGAGCAGTGCCGCCGCATGATCCGCGCGCACGTCGTGGGCTTCGACCATCTGCTTGACCAACCAGTCGAGTTCTTCACCCTTGGCGCCCGCCGTCAGCGCAATGTTGCGCGCATGCAAGGCCATGTGCCCGCGCTGGATGCCTTCGGTCGACAACGCCCGCAGCGCACCGAGATTTTGTGCCAGCCCGACCGCGACGGCAATTTCCGCCAATTCCTGAGCACTCTCGACACGCAAAATGCGCAGCGACAATTGCGCCAAAGGGTGAGTTTTGGTCGCACCGCCCACCAGCCCGACCGGCATCGGCATTTCCAGGGTGCCCACCAGATTGCCCTGGCCGTCTTTCTCCCAGGTGGTCAGCGAGCCGTAATGGCCATTGCGACAGGCATAAGCATGTGCGCCCGCCTCCACCGCCCGCCAGTCATTGCCGGTGGCGACAATCAACGGGTCTATGCCGTTCATGATGCCCTTGTTGTGGGTGGCGGCGCGGTACGGGTCAATCACCGCGAAGTTGTAAGCGTCGAGAATGCCTTCGATCACCTCCTCACCCTTGAATGCTGGCGTGGTGAGGAGCTCGGGGGCGATGCGGATTTGCGCACGGGCCAGACGCAAGTCAGCCAGATTGGAAAGGATGCGCAGGCGCACCTTGGCCCCGGTGATTTCTTCGATCAGCGGCGCGACCGCCTCGGCCATGGTGTTGACCGTGTTGGCGCCCATGGCATCACGCACATCGACGATCAAATGCGCGACCAGCATCGGCCCACGCGGGCTTTGCGCAAAGGTGTGGACTTCAATGTCACGACAGCCGCCGCCCAGCGAGTTAAGGAGTTGGTCTTTGCGGTTAGCCAGCTCGATGATTTCGTCCTTGCGCCGCAACAGGCTCAAGCGCGCATTGAACGGGTCAGCGACATCAACGATCTGTACCTGCGCGCGCATCAAGGGCAGCGAGCTGGAGGTCTGGAACCCGCCTGCCTCCCGCGCCAGCTTGGCCATAAAGGAGGCCGCCGCTACCACCGAAGGTTCCTCGACCACCATGGGCACGATCACGTCGCGGCCATTGATCTGGAAGTTGCTTGCGACGGCATAGGGCAACTCGAAGGTGCCGATCACGTTCTCGATCATGCCGTCAGCCCGCTCCAGCGCCAGTGCACCCGGCTCACGTAACAGCGCGACGTCATCAGCGGGCAGGTCGAGCAGCGCTTGCAGGTGCTGCAAACGCTCGGCAGGCGCCAGGCTACGAAACTTGAGAAGGCGCGAATCAATACTCATGGTTCAATCCTGTGGTCATTATTGTTGTCTTTGAGCACCACCCTAAAGCGCCCTGTGCCCGCATGAAAGGTACAGTTCGCACAAACAGTACCCAAGCTGTACCCTCGCTAAAAAACAGCAGGATGGCCAACCATGGTGCGTCTGACACTCGCTCAGCAACTGACCGCGTCACTGGTCGAACAGATCGGCAATGGCACTTACCGGGTGGGCGACCGCCTGCCGTCGCTGCGTGAATGCATGCGCCTGTTCGGCCATTCGAAAAATACCGTGATCAATGCCTATGAGGCCCTGGCGTCCCAAGGGTTGGTCGAACCGCGCCATGGCCAGGGCTTTTTTGTCCGTCAGGGCAGCCCCAACCACAGCGAACCGGACGAACCGCAGCCCTATGCGCGGGCCATGGACACCATCTGGCTGATGCGCCAGCAGTTCGTCCGTGAACCGGGGCATTCGCCGCTCGGCGAAGGCTTCCCGCCGGTGGAATGGCTGATGGACATGCGCCTCGACAAGTTCACCCGCCAGATCATGCGCACTGAGGTCAACACGCTGTTTCGCTACGGCAACCGCCTGGGCAATGCCAGCCTGCGCCAGCATCTGGCGCAAAAACTGGCCAGTTATTCGATCACCGCCAGCCCCCGCCAGATCGTCACCACCCATGGAGCCAACCATGCGCTGGACCTGATCATCCGGCGTTTCATTGCCCACGGCGATACGGTGCTGGTTGAAGACCCCGGCTATTACCCGCTGTTTGGCAAGCTGCAACTGCAAGGCGCCCACATGCTCTGCGTACCGCGCCTGGCTGATGGCCCGGACATGCAGGTGCTGGAGCAACACCTGCGCAACCACAAGCCAAAACTGTTTTTTATCCAGTCGGTGGGCCACAACCCGACCGGCTCGGATATCTCGCCGGGCAAGGCTCATCGGCTGGTGCAACTCGCACAGCAGCACAACTTCATTCTGGTTGACGACGATGCCCTGGCCGACTTTAAACCGGCGTCTGCGATCAAGGTGTCTGCGCTCGATCAACTGCAGCGTTCACTGTACGTGGGCAGTTTTTCCAAATCGGTGTCTGCGGCGCTGCGGGTCGGCTTTATCGCCGGCAGCAAGGACGTGATTGATGAGCTGGGGGACTTGAAAATGCTCTTGCACACCAGTTCTTCTGAGCTGTGTGAACGAACCATGGACGTGATCCTCACCGAGGGGCATTTCCTGCGCCATTTGATTCGCCTGCAAGAACGTCTGCAAGCTGCAACCGCAGCCGGGCTCGCGATGCTCGATGAGATTGGCGCCGAGGTGTTTTGCCGCCCGCAACAAAGCTTGTACCTGTGGGCACGCTTTGCCCACATCGACGACGCCAAGGAACTGACCCGCCAATTGCAGCCCAAGGGCTTCATGATCGCGCCGGGGCACATCTTTTCTCCCGAGCAATCACGCACCAACCCCTGGACCCGACTCAACGTGGCGTATTTGAACGACCCGCTGCTTAAAGCGCTGTTCAAGGGCTGACGGACGGTATAACGACACAACCTGACAGATACGCGGCCAAGGGCGTGACTTTCCAGCAGCCCGCCCCTAGTATCGCCGGCGTTTTAAATCCCTTCCCTAACAATAAAGTATGGAAACTCGCATGCTCCCTTTCGCTCGCACCCTGCTCGCCCTGTCTTTGGGCATGACATTGCTGCAAACCCCGACCTTCGCCGCTCCGCCTTTGACGATGGCCAATGGCGTCGCACAGGTGAACACTCAAGACAGCAACGCCTGGGTTGAAATCAACAAAACCGCGTTTGAACACAATATTCAGGTCCTGAAAGACACCCTCGGCGACAAATCGAAAATCTGTGCGGTGCTCAAGGCCGATGCCTACGGACACGGCATTGGTTTGTTGATGCCTTCGATCATCGCCACCGGCGTACCTTGCGTCGGCGTTGCCAGCAACGAAGAAGCCCGCGTGGTCCGCGAGAGCGGTTACAAAGGCCAATTGATTCGCGTGCGCACCGCCGCCCTCAGCGAGCTGGAAGCGGCGCTGCCGTACAACATGGAAGAGTTGGTCGGCAACCTCGATTTCGCTAAGAAAGCCGCGCAAATTGCCGAAAAACACGGCCGTCCACTCGTCGTGCACCTGGGCTTGAACTCCAGCGGCATGAGCCGTAACGGCGCAGAAATGAGCACCGCTCAAGGCCGCAGCGATGCCGTAGCCATCACTAAAATACCGAATCTGGAAGTACGGGCGATCATGACCCACTTCGCCGTGGAAGACGCCGATGACGTGCGCGCGGGCCTGAAGGCCTTCAACGAACAGGCACAGTGGCTGATCAAAGAGGCCAAGCTGGATCGCAGCAAAATCACCCTGCATGCGGCCAACTCGTTTGCCACCCTGGAAGTGCCTGAGTCGCACCTGGACATGGTCCGCCCAGGCGGCGCGCTGTTCGGTGACACGGTGCCTTCGCACACCGATTACAAGCGCGTCATGCAGTTCAAGTCGCACGTGGCCTCGGTCAACAGCTACCCGAAAGGCAATACCGTCGGCTACGACCGCACCTACACCCTGGCGCGTGATTCGAAGCTGGCGAACATTACGGTTGGTTACTCCGACGGCTATCGTCGTGCGTTCACCAATAAAGGCATTGTGCTGATCAACGGCCACCGCGTGCCGGTGGTGGGCAAAGTGTCGATGAACACCTTGATGGTTGACGTGACCGATGCGCCGGACGTCAAAAGCGGCGATGAAGTGGTGCTGTTCGGCAAACAGGGCGACGCCGAGATCAGCCAGAGCGAAGTTGAAGACATCAACGGTGCATTGTTGGCTGACCTCTACACCGTATGGGGCAACTCCAATCCTAAAGTCTTGATCGAAGAGTAAGACCCCCCCGATCTGGGGCATGACACCTTGTAGGAGCGAGCTTGTCTCGCGATCTTTTAAACAATCAAAAGATCGCGAGGCAAGCTCGCTCCTACCGGGTTTGGGTGGTTATTTATCCGATTTGATGCTGGTCCAGGTGCGGGTCCGTACACGCTCCAGCTTTTGTGGCAGTGGTTGCACCACATACAGTGATTTCAACGCCTCTGGCGTCGGCGTCAGGTTCGGGTTGCCGGTGATGTCTTTATTGATCAGTGGCAGCGAGTCTTTGTTGGCGTTCGGGTAACCCAAAAAGTCACTGATCGACGCAATCACCTTGGGCTCCAGCAAGGTGTTCAGGAACTCATGCGCTTCTTCGACATTCTTGGCGCTTTTAGGGATAGCGAAGGTGTCAAACCAGATCGGTGCGCCCTCTTTTGGCAAACGCCAGTCCACTACCACCCCGTTCTTTGCTTCTTTGGCCCGGTTGCCAAACTGGTAAAAACTGCCCGAGTACCCAATGGCCACGCAGATGTCGCCGTTGGCGATATCGGTCATGTATTTGGCCGAGTTGAAGTAGGTGACATACGGGCGAATCTTCAGCATCAGATCTTTGGCTTTTTCATAGTCAGCCGGGTTCTGGCTGTTCGGGTCCAGGCCCAGGTAATGCAGGGCGAGCGGCAAGATCTCCGACGGCGAATCCAGCATCGCGACGCCACAGGATTTCAGTTTGGCCATGTTCTCGGGCTTGAACACCAGGTCCCAACTGTCCACCGGCGCGTCGTCGCCCAGGGCAGCCTTGACCTTGGCCGGGTTAAAACCGATCAACACTGTACCAACCATGTAGGGCACGGCGTACTGGTTGCCGGGGTCGTTGGTTTCCAGCAGCTTGAGCAATTGCGGGTCTTGGTGCTGCCAATTGGGCAGCTTGGATCTGTCGAGTTTCTGAAACACCCCGGCCTTGATCTGGGTGTCGAGGAACTGGTTGGACGGCACCACCAGGTCATAGCCCGAGTTGCCGGTCAGCAGCTTGGCTTCCAGCGATTCGTTGGTGTCGAAGGTGTCCCAGGTCACTTTGATCCCGGTGTCCTTGGCAAAGTCTTTGGGTACTGACGGCAAGATGTAGTCCGCCCAGTTGTACACCCGCAATTCGCGCTGATCGGCTTGCACCGCGCTGGCCAACAGTGACAACCCACATACCGTGGCGCCCAGTAAGCGTTTGATCGTGCTCATGAATGTATTCCCCATCTTTGGCGTGAGATCGATAGTTGTTATGTTTTGTACACGGCAGCAGCCCGCAAAAAGGGCAAGGGTCAGGAAGACAACTCTTATAAGTTGATTTGATTCTTGCCGACCGCTGGAGCGGTTCACAGGGGTAGGCAGGCCAAAAAGGGATCGTTGCGGCCATTGTTTGTGTCCGAATCTATGTCCGCCATCACCCTCTTGCATCGCCCAAGTGTTCATCCAGCAACTGTTGCAAATCAAACAGCAAATCTGCACTTAACCACTCAATCAACAGCGCCCGCCTTGCCCGCCTCCGGCCAACCCCCCGAATTACAGGGGTTTGCCTGTTGGTACGGAGATTGCTGACAGGGAGTACCTGTCCACAGTCTGCTGAACACTAGCCAAGGATTCGAACATGTCTAACGCGCTGCAAGTCGTCGTCGTTTCGGGTGGGGCGTACAGCCCTTCGCGCACTCTGGTGTTGGCCAAGGCCATTCTCGATGAACTGCAAACCCGGCTCACTATCGAAAGCCGCTTGATTGAGCTGGGCACTATTGCCCGGCAACTGGGCGGCGCCTTGTCACGCCAGGAACTGAGCCCTGAGGTCGATGCCGAGATCCAGGCGATTGAAAACGCTGACCTGCTGATCATCGCCACCCCGGTGTATCGCGGCTCCTACCCCGGCCTGCTCAAGCACCTGTTCGATCTGGTGGATATCAACGGCCTGACCGACACCCCGGTGTTGCTGGCCGCCACCGGTGGCAGTGATCGCCATGCGCTGGTGCTCGAACACCAGTTGCGTCCGCTGTTCAGCTTTTTCCAGGCGTTGACGCTGCCGATCGGCGTGTATGCCACCGAGTCTGATTTCGCCAATTACCAAATAATCAGCGAGCCCTTGAAGGCTCGTATCCGCCTTGCTGCAGAACGTGCCGCGCCGCTGTTTGGCGCCTCGGCCACACCCTTGCTGAAAATCGCTTAAGGACTTCTTCATGAATGTGTTTTGGTTCCTCCCCACCCACGGTGACGGCCACTTTCTGGGCACCACCAAAGGTGCTCGCCCGGTCACGCTCAACTACCTCAAACAAGTCGCCCAGGCGGCTGATGACCTGGGCTACTACGGCGTTTTGATCCCGACCGGACGCTCCTGCGAAGACTCGTGGGTCATCGCCTCGGCATTGGTACCGTTGACCGAGCGCCTGCGTTATCTGGTGGCGATTCGTCCGGGGATCATCTCGCCGACCGTGTCGGCGCGCATGGCGGCCACCCTGGACCGGCTGTCCGGCGGGCGCTTGTTAATTAACGTGGTGACCGGCGGCGACCCGGATGAAAACCGCGGTGATGGCAGCTTCCTCAGCCACAGCGAACGCTACGAAGTGTCGGATGAGTTTCTGAAAATCTGGCGCCGGGTGCTGCAAGGCGAGTCGGTCGACTTTGAAGGCAAGCACTTGCACGTGCAGAACGCCAAGGCGCTGTACCCGCCGGTACAAAAACCCTATCCGCCGCTGTATTTCGGCGGTTCGTCCGACGCTGCTCATGACTTGGCCGCCGAGCAGGTTGACGTGTACCTGACCTGGGGCGAACCGCCTGCAGCCGTGGCCGAGAAAATCGCCGATGTGCGTGAACGTGCGGCACGTTTGGGCCGCAACGTACGCTTCGGTATTCGTCTGCACGTGATTGTCCGTGAAACCGAGGAGCAAGCCTGGAAAGCCGCCGACACCCTGATCGAACACATCAGCGACGAAACCATAGCCGCCGCGCAAAAGTCCTTCTCGCGCTTTGATTCCGAAGGCCAGCGGCGCATGACTGCGCTGCACGACGGGCGCCGCGACAATCTGGAGATCTCACCCAACCTGTGGGCAGGCGTCGGCCTGGTTCGCGGCGGCGCCGGCACCGCGCTGGTGGGCAACCCGCAACAGGTGGCTGAACGCATCAAGGAATACGCCGACCTGGGCATCGAAAGCTTTATCTTCTCGGGCTACCCGCACCTGGAAGAAGCCTATCGCTTTGCCGAACTGGTGTTCCCGCTGCTGCCAGAACCTTACGCCAGCCTGGCGGGTCGCGGCATAACCAACCTGACCGGGCCCTTTGGCGAAATGATCGCCAATGATGTGCTGCCCGGGCAGGCCAAACGCTGATCGAGCCTGTATCTAGCCGGATAATATCCGGCTAGTTCAACCTCGAAGCACCTCGATTATTTTTAGGGCCATATTTAGAAATTACACTTGGCTTTGCCATGCCTATAGCGAGATGCGCCCAAGAATCCGCATTATTAAGAAATACCCAATGATTTGCTGCAGTTTCCGTACAACTTCCTGCGACAGGTGTCGGCATTTTAGCCATCACCTCCCTGTATTTTTCAACATTGCGTACCGCTTTACTATTTTCTCCTTTGCTGCCCACGTCACGACTTATAGCCATAGCTGTTTTAAGCGTATCAAACAATGCTTCATCACTATCCGGGTAACCAAAATTCTTTACCGGCATATAAAAGGCGTCATAAGTTCCCAGTTCAAGATGCGACTCCTCATGAATTAACTGCCTGGCCAGCGACGTTATATCACTGGTCTGGATAGTGGATTGTTTAATAAAAATTCGTCGCTCAGTGTCGACTTTAACCACAAAGGCATCAGTTTTGCTGTCTTCTTCATAGATCACTATCCGATCTTTACCCTTCTCGATCCGTGATAGTTGCATGCTTTTCAGTTTTTCGAAGCCCTCACGCAACTCTGTTTGAGTCCGACCACTCACAGCCGTGCCGCCCAGAAAAAACGACATCGCCGCATGAGCAACTTTGCTTCGCTGGGGACTGGATACACTTTCAATCGCTGAGCTCAGAATATCGACCGCCATCGTTTGCGCGTCACGAAGTTTTCCTGCCAACTCGCTCCCTGTTTCGCCGAGCGCTTCAAACTCTTGCAGCCCTCTTGCAACAAACGCAATTGAAGAGCGTTTTAATCGAACACCTTGTTCTATCGCATCGTTGACAGGTAATGAGATCGCCCCTGCAGAATCCATCCATGACAAAGGTGAATTGAGAACAAATCGAAATACATTCAAACCATCGACTTCGCCCATCGGGTCCGGATTAATCCAGCGCTGCAACCACGGTGCGTAATAACGGAACCCGTAGTAATACAACCCGGTTGCATCCCGTTCTTTACCCGAATAACGAATCACTTTGTAGCGGGCTTCCAGTGCACTTTTAGCCGCCCACCAGGCCGTCCCGCCGTAGGGGTAGTAACTTTCCTGGCTTAAGACTTCTCCGCTTTGATCCAGCTCCAGCGTGCTGCTGCCCAAGTGGTCGTTCACGCTGTAACGGTGTTGATGCTGGCCATTTTCCCGGTTCAACAAACGCACGGCATTACGCCCCGCTTGGGCAAGCACCACGTGCAATTGCTCGCCTGTCGTTCGGCTGCGAATCTCCAGCCCCGGCAAGTAGCGCACTTCGCTGATATGCTCGCCACCCCGGTTTTTGGCGCGGCGCACTTTACGCACGCGCTGGCCGCCGCCGTCATAGACGTAGGTTTCTGTGTCGTCGTCCTGGCCATCTGGATCTTCGCGCTGCACCTGCGTTACGAGCTGCAACTGATTGCGGCTGTCCCACTGCATGACCTGGCCCGGTGCCAGGGCCTGTTGATTGCCGTTGGCATCAAACGCCTTGGCAAAATCTATCTGCGAACCGTCCTTGAACAGGCTGCGGTTGCTGAGTGCGTCGACGACCATTTCGCGGGTATAGCTGTTGCCAGCCCCGGCAGCGTGCTTGAGCCGGGTCAGGTTGCCGCCGCTGTCGTAGCTGTAGGTCTGGCTGTAAGTGCGCCAACGGCTGTCATCTACCGGGCCGAAGATCTCCAGCCGCGGCAGGCTCGGGCCGATGGTTTGGCTGGCGTTTTCGCGACCGGTAGCGCTGATCAATTGATAGAGCGTGTCATAGGTGAAGGTACTGACTGCCTGAATTCGCTGTCTGGCAAACCATTGCACCGGCTGGGCAAGGTCTTCGATACGCGTGATGTTGCCTACCGGATCGTACTGGTAGTGCAGGTCCTGTAGCGTTTTACCGTCTGACCTTTTGGCCTTGAGGTTGGACAGCAGGCCGTCCCTCGCTGAGTAAAACGCCGTGGTCGTCACGTCGTTACCTGACTGCTCAATTTCTACCTGGCCAAAGGCGTTGTAGGTCGTGCTTTTGAGCAGGGCGACATCGTCCAGCCAGGACGCAAACGGCTGCCCGGCCACATCAAACACAAAACGTTGCACGTGCTCAAGTGCATCGATTTGCTCGATCACCGTGCCCAAAGCATCGTGACACCAGCGTGTGGTGTAAGCCGTGTCTTCAAGATCGGCTTCAGAGGCGGGCCAATGGGGCGAGCTCAACACGGTGCAGAATTGCCGCGTCTCGCTCAGCGGCTGCCCGGTGAGGGCAAATGCGTCATGCCACAGGCTGCCCGCCTGATCAACGTGGCGAAGCATCTGCCCGCAGCGGTTGTGGTGGGCGTCTTCTTCGTCGGCACCGGCGTAGGTAAAACGCTCCACGCACAGCGGCGGCTCGTGTTCGAACACATTCACTGGTCGCATCAGTTCATCGTAGGTAAAGCGCCGATGGGTGTCGCGCCCGTCCCAGCTATCACGCAACTGCCCGGCGGCGTCATGGCAGGCAAGCCGCCAGCCGGCATCCACGCTCGTGGTCAGCAGCACTTGGCCGCTAAGGCTGTAGCGCGTGGACTGGTTAGCAAGATCGCTCAGCTCAAATAAACGCGGGTCCCATTGCTGGTTCAACCGACCGATTGCGTCGTAGCGCTGAAGCGTGTTGCGTGCTTGTACCGTGTCCTGCGTTGCACTTCGGTGCCAAGACACCGTGCGCACGACAAGACCGCGAGGGTCGCTCACAGTCAAAGTCGGGGTATTTTGGTGCAGGGACATGCTCAATAGAGCCTCAAAATATGAGGTTGGTGTTCAATCTGGTGACAGTAGCCCTCTGTAAATACTTTAAACAACTGTCAGAAATGACAGGTCACAGAAGTAGGAAAATTCCGTAGTTTGCTCAGAAGTCATCAACACGAGCAGGATGCGGAAATGGCCACACATTCACTTCTCATGACACTTGTGCCCACCGCCAAACTTCCCGAAAAGGCCCTCGCACCTGGTCGACAGGACCTCATGGGCGCGCTCCCGGCTGCTGCACTCCCTGCCCAATCAGATAAAGCCGCCAAAAAACTGCCCCACCGGAGTGTTTGATCATGGCCGAAGACTCGCTGAGTGTTTCTACCCCGGTACTGCCCAAAGGCGGCGGCGCGATTCAAAGTATCGGTAAAGGTTGGGGCGCGGTTGGCAGCTCAGGGGCTGCCAGCAGCGGGCTGCCTTTACCTGTGTCGGCGGGACGTGGTTATGGGCCTTCTCTGAGTTTGAGCTACAGCAGTGCAGCGGGGAACGGGCTTTTTGGCCTGGGTTGGGCGCTCAACTTGGGGGTTGTTGCCCGACGCAGCAACAAGGGTGTACCCACTTACACCGACGAGGATGTGATTGTCGGCCCCAGCGGTGATGTGTGGCTGGCTGAGCGAGATCAACAGGGCGAGCGTTTCGCGACGCGTGTTACCCAACAAGGCATTGCATACGATGTAACCCGTCACTTTGCCCGTGCCGAAGGCGCTTTCGATCGCATTGAGCACTGGCGGCCAGCACCGGCCAAACCGACAGATCCGCCAGATCCTGGTTTTTGGCGGGTATACAGCGCCGATGGCAGCCAGTCTGTATTTGGCTTACGCCCCGGCTCTCGCAGTACGGACCCGCACAACCCGCTGCGGGTCGGCGAATGGTTGCTGGAAGAAACCATGAACGCCCATGGTGAGCACGTGCTTTACGAGTACAAGCCTGAAGACGAGGTGGGGCTGGACCCCGAGCACCCTCGCGACTTCATCGCCCAGTGCTATCTGAACCGTGTGCGTTACGGCAATTTCGAGGCGCATGACGCGCTTTACTTATGGGATGAACAAGCGCTTGAAAGTGCTCAGTGGCATTTCGACCTGCTGTTTGACTATGGCGAGCGCACAGTCGAGCTGACTGAAAAACCCACCTATGAAGAAGAAACCGTATGGCCGGTGCGCAGCGATCCGCACTCAAGTTTTGCCTACGGCTTTGAACTGGGCAATCTGCGTCTGTGCCGTCAAGTATTGATGTTTCATCACTTCCCCGACGAATTGGGTGAGGCGCCGTTGCTGGTGCAGCGCCTGCTGCTGAACTATGAAACCAGCCCACTGAGTTACAACTGCCTGGTGGCAGCCCATCTCATCGCCTATGGTGATGATGGAGCAGCAGAGTTTCGCCCTCCTGTTGAGTTCACCTACTCAGCGTTTAAGCTGCAGGATCAGCACTTTACCGAGTTTGAGTCCATGCCCGGCCTCAATGATGGCCAGCAGTATCAACTGCTGGACCTTTATGGCGAAGGCATGCCCGGCCTGTTGTATCGAAGTGATGATAATTGGCTGTATCGCGAACCGATGCGCGCCGACTCAGCCAATCCCGATCAAATCGAATATGGTCCTTGGCAGCCGTTACCCGCACATCCGGTAGCTGACTCCAGCAAGCCGGTGCAGCAGTCACTGACCGATTTGACCGGCGACGGAAGACTGGACTGGATCGTGGCCCAACCTGGATTAAGCGGTTTTTTTACCCTTAACCCGGATCGCACCTGGTCGCGCTTTGCAACGTTCGCGGCGTTCCCTCAGGAGTTCTTCCACCCGCAAGGGCAAATGGCCGATTTGATCGGTGCCGGACTCTCCGATCTGGCACTGATCGGCACGCGCAGCGTGCGTCTGTATGCCAATCGCCGCGAAGCAGGTTTTAGCGCTGCACTGGACGTGCCCCACCCGCTGCCAGACGACCATCTGCCCTTGCTCAGTGACAGCCGAACCGAAGTCGTAGCATTCAGCGACCTGCTGGGCAGCGGCCAACAGCACTTGATACGTATTCGCCACAATGAGGTGCGCTGCTGGCCGAATCTGGGTCGGGGTAACTTTGGCAAAGGCTTCTTGCTGCCTTGCCCGCAGTTTGCGCAGTACGCAGACTTTGACGCATCCCGTGTATTACTGGCCGATCTGGATGGCAGCGGTGCGGCCGATATTCTGTACCTGAACTCGCAAACGATCGATATCTATATGAACCAATGCGGTAACGCTTTTGCTGCCAGGCAAAGCGTACCCTGGCCCGAAGGCGTGCGTTACGACAATACCTGCCAACTCAGTACCGCAGACCTGCAAGGGCTGGGTTGTTCGAGCCTGATTTTTACATCACCGCACATGTCACCACGCCATTGGCGTTGCGACTTTGTGCAGGCCAAGCCGTACATGCTTGTTGAAACCAATAACAACATGGGGGCAACAGGCACTGTCAGATATCGCAGTTCGGCCCAGGAGTGGCTGGACGAAAAACAATCACTGCTTGCCGATCAAAAGCCTGCCGTTTGCTACCTGCCGTTTCCCATGCATGTGGTGGCTCAGCAAACTCAACTCGACGAAATTACCGGCAATCGCCTGACTCAACACTTCCAGTATCGTCAGGGCTTCTACGACGGTCTGGAGCGAGAAGTCCGCGGTTTTGGTCTGCTGATCCAGACTGATACCGAAGCCGCCGACAACGAAGACATACCGGTGGGCTATACCGCCCCGACACTGACCAAAACCTGGTTCCACACCGGCCGCTACCCCGAGCTTGCGCCAGACGGTTATGACCTGCGGGACACCAAGGCTCAACCCTTAGGCCCTACCCTGCTGAGCCGTTACAAGGCTGAAAGCCTCGGTGGGGGTGAAACTCGGCACCATGACAACCTTATTGTCGCGCCTACGCAGGCCCAATTGCGCGAAGTGGCACGAACCCTGAGCGGCTCCCCCCTTCGCGTAGAAGTCTTTCGTCTGGAAGATGCCGACGGTCATAACGTGCTGTATTCGGTGCAACACAATCGATACCTGGTCCGTGAGCTAATGGCCCAGGACCTTGAACACCGTCAGCCCTACGCGGCAATGCTGGTGTTGCCGCTGGAATCCATCAGCTACCAGTACGACAGCGCTACCAACCAAAACGAAGATTTTGATCCGCTCTGCAAGCACAGCGTAGGACTGAGTTGGGATGCCTATGGCAGTTCGACTCACGCCGTTGTAGTCGATTATGCACGGCGCAAAACGTCTGCCAGCGTGCCTCCGTTCGTAGACGAGCATCAACAACGGTGGTGGCAGGCAGCCCACGATGAGGCCCAGCAGTCTTATTACTTGAGCGAAAGCCGGGCCCAGGCGATCAACCTGACGACCCGTAAAGCCTGGCGTCTTGGCTTGCCCTACCGGTCGCGCACTAATGCCCTGGTGCTACCCGCAAGCGAACTCTCCCCCGAAACGCTGGGTTACGAAACGCTATTGGATACCCTTGCAGGGCCGCTCAGACCACGACAAGAGCGCGTGCTGACAGGGCAAGCCGTCCAGCATTACAAAGGTGGTCAAGCAACATTGGCGGCGCTGGCCGACTTCACTGAAACGGCGGAGCTGGATGAAACCGCGCTGGCCGCCTATGACCGTGTATTTACCAAGCGTACTGATCTTTATCAGCGCCTCGAAGAGCTGGGTTATGTACGCATGGAGGTTTTTTTACCCAACGATGGAGAGGCGCTGTGGGCCGTCAGACGCGGATTCGCGAGCTACGGCACGGCGGCCCAGTTTTACAACATCCTGCAATTTCGGCCCACCCTCAGTCATGGTCTGACAACCGTCACCTATGACCCGTACTTCCTGGCGCCGCTCAGTGTCACCACCCCGGATGGCTGTAGCACCGTGGCTACCTATGACTACCGAACCCTGCAAGCGTGGCGCATCGTCGACCCTAACCAAAATACTCAAGAGGCCATTTTTGACGCCTTCGGACAATTGCGGGCGAGCAGCTTCTACGGGACCGAACGCGGGGAAGCGATCGGATTTGATCCGATCAGCAGTTTTGAAACGAGCATCAAAGATCCGGGTACGGCCATCGAAAGCCCTGAAGACGCGATTAAAAACGCCGCATCGGTGAGTGTCTACGACGCGTTTAGCTGGATGGGCCGTGTGCCAGCCACCTTGCGCAATGACAAGGCCTGGATGCGCGAGCATGTGGCATCAGGTGACGTCATACCCTCCGGGCATCTGTGTGCCAAGGCTCGGGCCCGCGCCATGACCCACCCGGAGTTGGCGCTCCTGGCTCAGGCGGTCCGGCGCGAGCCGGTACACAGCGCCGTGCTGGTGGCAGATCGTTACCCTGGAGATGCCGCTCAACAAATCCGCATCAGCCTGGCGAGCTTCGACGGTTTTGGCCGCCCCCTGCAAAGCAAACAGAAAGTCGAGAATGGCTATGCCTATGCGGTCGACGATGAAGGCAACCTGATCATCGACAACGGTAAACCGGTCCAGGTACAGGACGTACCGCGATGGCGGGTCAGTGAGCGAGTGGAATACAACAACAAAGGCCTGGCGATTCGTACGTATCAGCCTTACTTCGCGGATAAACATCGCTATATCAACGATGAGTCCTTTCGTGAGTTCGGTTACAGCGATCAACAGTTCTACGACTCTCTCGGGCGGCCGACTGACACCTTTACTGCCAGAGGCGGATGGCGCCGCCAAACTTACCTGACGTGGTACACCATCAGCGAAGATGAAAATGACCTGGACCAAGAGGTGCCGCCAGCACCATTGAAGGCGACATTACTGGCACAGTTGCGAAGCCTTCGTGAATGACGACACTCAAGATCGGTTTGCATCAGTACACACCCAGCCTCTTGGTCACAGACCCACGTGGTTTGGTTGTGCGCAGCATTGCTTATCATCGACAGGAAGTTGAGGAGCCCATCGCTGAGCGGGTCCAGCGTCAGGTATTCAATGCCAAGGGGCACCTGTGCCAGCAATGGGACCCGCGCTTATTTGAACTGAGCGATCTTGCAAACCAGTCCATGCGCTACAGCCTCAGCGGCCAAGTGCTGCTGACCACGAGCGTGGATGCCGGCTGGCGGCTTGCCTGCCATGACGCCGCCGGGCAGTTGCGTGATAGCTGGGACGGGCGCGGCACCCATCGACGCTTTACCTACGATGAACTGATGCGACCAGTGAATGTGTTCGAACACGAACCGCCGCTGTGCGTGGAGCGTTTTACCTACGCAGGTGCCGACGAAGAGGCCGCTCACCACAACCGCTGCGGGCAACTGCATCGCCACGATGATCAGGCGGGCAGTCTGTGGCATGACGCATTTGCCCTCACCGGGCAGCCGCTGAGCGAGGCGCGGCAATTCTGCACCGCACTGACGCCGCCCCAGTGGCCTGCGTCTGAAGCCGATCTTGAAGACACGGCTTACACTACGCGCTGGCGACACGATGCGCTGGGCGCTGTTATCGAGCAGACCGACGCCCTTGAGCACGTGCAGCGTTTTGAATTTGATGTAGCCGGGCAAGCTTTTGCGTCCTGGCTGGACGACGTTGCCCTGCTCAAAAGCACGACCTACAGCGCTTTGGGCCGAGTAGAAATTGAGCAGGCAGGCAACGACGTGACGACCACGGCGTTTTACTCGGCGCGGGACGGCCTGCTGTCCAACCTCAAGGCCAAAAGGTCAGACGGCAAGATGCTACAGGACCTGCACTACCAGTACGATCCGGTAGGCAACATCACCCGCATCGAAGACCTTGCGCAGCCGGTGCAATGGTTTGCCGGGCAGCGTATTCAGGCAGTCAGTACGTACACCTACGACACGCTCTATCAATTGATCAGCGCCACCGGTCGCGAAAACGCCAGCCAAACCATCGGCCCTGGCTTGCCGGGGCTGGAGATCTTCGGCTCGGTAGATGACAGCCGTTGGCGCACTTACAGCCAGACCTACAGCTACGACAGTGGCGGCAACCTGACCCGGCTCAAGCACGCTGCCGGAGCTGGCAACAGCTACACCCGCGAAATGGTCGTCAACGCACGCAGTAACCGCAGCCTGTTCAAGGACGGTTCGCCGTTAGATTTTGCCAAGGCGTTTGATGCCAACGGCAATCAACAGGCTCTGGCACCGGGCCAACTTATGCAGTGGGACAGCCGCAATCAGTTGCAGCTCGTAACCCAAGTGCAGCGCGAAGATCCCGATGGTCAGGACGACGATACAGAAACCTACGTCTATGACGGCGGTGGGCAGCGCGTGCGCAAAGTACGCCGAGCCAAAACCCGGGGTGGTGAACAGATCAGCGAAGTGCGCTACTTGCCGGGGCTGGAGATCCGCAGCCGAACGACAGGCGAGCAATTGCACGTGGTGCTTGCCCAAGCGGGGCGTAATGCCGTGCGTTTGTTGAACCGTGAAAATGGCCAGCATCAACACCGTTACAGCGTGAATGACCACTTGGGCAGCAGCACGCTGGAGCTGGATCAAAACGGCGAATTGCTGAGTCAGGAAAGTTACTACCCCTACGGCGGGACGGCCTGGTGGGCGGCCAAAAGTGCACTGGAAGCCCGCTACAAAGTGATTCGTTTTTCGGGTAAAGAACGGGATGCAACCGGGTTGTATTACTACGGGTTTAGATATTACGCGCCGTGGTTGCAGCGCTGGATTAATCCGGATCCGGCGGGGGATGTGGATGGATTGAACCACTATCGGTTTGTAGCAAACTCCCCAATACGTCTGACCGATAATGATGGACGAAACTTTGAAGACGCCATTGTCAAAACGCCTTATAGAAGAAAAGAATCTTCAGGACGCTTTTTAATTAGAACTTTGGGAGCACTCAACACTTCTCTGGCAGCAGAAGTTGCTTTTTCTGACGAGATCAACTTAACCGAAGTTCACCCTTTGGACATGTCGGAGTATGTTAATCGCTTTGATGCATTAAGCATGGATGAAAAAGCGGCCATTCGGGGATGGAGCAGTATTGGCGACGCATTTGAATACCATGATTTCATGGATAGCGATGATTACCCGGACGCTATAAGCTACGAACTCAATCAACATCTTGCCGAAAACAAGCCTCTGGATAATAAATTCCGAAAAGCCTATGTAAACTTACAGTCGAGCATTAGCAAACTCACCATTGACAAAGCGGTTCTACTGCGCACGGATGAATACGCACATAGCGATGATATACCGTGGGGCAAGACTATCAACAAAGGTGACATTGTCTCTAATCAAGCATTGTTGATGGCGGTTTCGGAAAGTAATTCCTATGCTCAAACCTTGACGGACAGCCCAGAAAAAGAAACGACTACAACACTTGCGCATTATTTGATTAAAAACGCAGAGGCTGCCCCTCTTGTCTATGGAATAGCGTCTCCTGTACTTGAAGAGTATGAGCGACTAATAGCACCACACACCTATTTTGAGGTGGAAGATATAGCCTACGCAGAAAAAATCGACACACAGGGAAACGTAAATAACTCATTTATGAAAAGAATCGGCGTTGTGCTAAAACAACTAAAAAATTATAGCGGCCCGGCCAAAAACATACATACAGGTCGATAGCTTGACGTTTGTTCGATAAGTCATTCGTCTTGTCTATGCACAGGATTGATTAAGGTGTTGACCTGATCGAAAGCCAGAGCGAACCTAAGCCTCGCCAAACAAGGCCGAAAACCGCGGGCAACCGGGGCGCATACCGCCTCATCCCACGCCTGCGACACTGCGTGAACACTTGAGATTGAAGCGCCCGGCCAACCGGGATGCAGGGTCTCTACCTTCTCAACACGAGACTTTTCGATGACTTATACCGCAGCCGAAAACCGCTATGAATCCATTCCTTATCGCCGCGTAGGCCGCAGCGGGCTGGTGCTGCCAGCCCTGTCCCTGGGGCTGTGGCACAACTTTGGCGACAGCACGCCCATCGACACCCAGCGCGCCTTGCTGCGCACCGCTTTCGACTTGGGCATCAACCACTTTGACCTCGCCAACAACTATGGCCCGCCGTATGGCAGTGCCGAGATCAATTTTGGCCGTTTGCTGCGCGAAGACTTCAAGCACTACCGCGACGAGCTGATCATCTCCAGCAAAGCCGGTTGGGACATGTGGCCCGGCCCTTACGGCCAGGGCGGCGGCTCACGCAAGTATGTGCTCGCCAGCCTTGACCAGAGCCTGCAGCGCCTGGGCCTGGACTACGTCGATATTTTCTACTCGCACCGCTTCGATCCGGACACCCCGCTGGAAGAAACCGCCAGCGCTCTGGCCACAGCCGTACAACAAGGCAAGGCGCTGTACATCGGGATTTCGTCGTACTCCGGGGTCAAAACCCGTGAAATCGCGGCGCTGCTCAAAGAGTGGAAAGTACCGCTGCTGATCCACCAACCGGCGTACAACCTGTTGAATCGCTGGGTGGAAAAAGACCTGCTGGACACCACAGAGGAACTCGGCACCGGGGTGATTGCCTTCACCCCGCTGGCGCAGGGTTTACTGACGGACAAATACCTCAATGGCATTCCGGCTGATGCGCGGGTCAATCGCCCGGGTGGTGGTTCGTTGCAGAGCAAGCACTTGTCGGAAAGCAACATTGCCCATGTACGCGCGCTCAACGAGATCGCCAAACGCCGCGGTCAGAGCCTGGCCCAACTGGCACTGGCCTGGACCCTGCGTGACCCGCGCGTGACCTCGGCACTGATTGGCGCGAGCCGCCCCGAGCAAATTGTCGAAAACGTCGGTGCGTTGCAGAACCTGGCGTTCAGCGCAGAAGAACTGGCCGAAATCGACCGCTTTGCCCAGGAAGGCGGGATCAACCTATGGGAAAAACCGTCAACAGCTGAATAACCCAGCCTCACCTGTAGGAGCGAGCTTGCCTCGCGATCTTTTGATCTTCTAAAAAGATCGCGAGACAAGCTCGCTCCTACAGCTGCATTACAACGCCAACCGCGCCGCCAATGCCTTGGCCTGCAAGGCCACATCAGTCACGGCGGTACTTTCCCACCATTCGCCGCGCAACGGCGGGCCCATGGCAAACAGGCGTTTCGCCGGTTCTGACTGCGCATTGAGCACAGCCCCTGACGGATCAGCGGCGATACCCAGGCCCAGGTTGCCTGCACGAATCAACCCCCGCTCCAACAACTGACGCGGCAAAGCTTTATCGACCCGACGCCAGTCGTATTCAATGCCGGTAGAGTTGATCAAGCCATCCCCTTCAACCACCCTCACCTGCGCCTGCCCACGATAGCGCAGGCGAATCCGCGGACGCCCGTCAGCGCTGACCTCCACGCCCTGCAGTGACGCGGCATTGATGGTCAAGCGCCCTTCCCCCAGCAACTGCTCCAACAAGGCATTACCCTGCGGCGGGGAACGGTGGTGATGGCTTTCCCACCACGGCCGTACATGGCGCACAAACTGGCGGCGCTGAACATCACTGGCCTGGCTCCACAACCGACCGATATGCACGCGCACGGTGTCCAGCGGTGCCTGCCAGTCAATGCCCGCCGCCTCGGCCAGCTCACACTGGCGACGCAACGCCCGGAGCAATTGCAACGGGCTGCGAATCTCCGGATCCCGGGTCAAAAAGTCTTCCCAGGCCGGTGGCTGACGCCGTACGTGCGGCAACAGGCCGTGCCGTGAAAATACCTCGATGGAGCCTCGATGCCCGGCCCGATTCAACGACTCAAGCGCATCGACCATGGTCAGCCCGGAGCCAATGATCAGCACCCGTGCATCCACCGGCAAACCGCGCAATGCCTGCACATCCCAAGGGTCCAGCGCGGCCGCGTTAAGGCCGCTGGACTGGCGCTGCGCCGTACGCGCGGCCGGGAACATGCCGGTGGCCAACACAGCCACCGCCGCCTGCAACTGACGCCCGTCCTTGAGGGTCACCTGAACCCGGTTTTGCTCGGTTTGCAGGTCGATGGCTTCGTCACGCACATGGGTCAGGCTTGAGCCTTGCGCCGAACCGGTGGCCAATGCTTCGGCCAGCCGCTGCTGGGCATACTGGCCAAACAGCCCGCGTGGCGGGAACAGGTGCTCGACCGGCACGTCCTGCAACGCCGACTCAGGCCAGCCGCCGCTTGCAATATGCGCTTTGAGCCAACGCGTCAGATCGTCGGCATCGTCCGGGTCAATGCTCATGCGCGCCGCATTGCCGTTCAGGGTGTGCCCCAGTTCTGTGGCACTGTAAGCCTCGCCCCGCCCCAGTTCGACCCGCGGCTCGACCAGTACGATATTCCGGGCACCCGGCAAACGCAGCAATTGCATGGCCAGCAAGGTGCCGCTCAGGCCACCGCCAACAATCAACACATCGGCCTCGCGGATGGCAGTCGTTGCCTGTCCGCCTTGTGGCTCACTCATGGGTATTCTCTCTTTTGAAAACAGCTCATCACGCACGTTCTTTTTCACGCGCCCGGTTCAGTTCGCCGAGGTTACGGTAGCCGGCACCGGGGTGCCAATCCGCCAGTTTCGGGCCTTCGCCAAATAGTTTCTCGCGCAATGTACCCGGCGCATATTCCTTTTTGTACACCCCGCGCTTTTGCAACTCCGGTACCAGCAACTCCACCGCGTCGATAAAGGTTTCGTGGGTCACGGCATAAGCCAGGTTGAACCCGTCGACGTCGGTCTCGGCCACCCACTCTTCAAGCAGGTCGGCCACAGTTTCCGGGCCACCGACAAACAACGGGCCAAAACCACCAATACCCACCCAGTCGGCCAGCGCGTTCGGCGTCCAGATCGTGTTCGGGTCGGCAGTCGAGAAGGTTTCCACTGCCGATTGAATGGCGTTGGTGTGCACGTGCTTGAGCGGCTCGTCAGGCTTGAACTGGCTGAAATCGATACCGGTCCAGCCTGAAATCAAGGCCATTGCCCCTTCATAGCTGACGTAGCTTTTGTACTCTTCGAACTTGGCTTTGGCCTTGGCGTCGGTCTCGCCGACGATCACCGTTTGCAGGTTGAATATCAGGATTTTCGACGGGTCACGGCCCGCCTCGGCAGCACGACGGCGAATATCAGCCACGGTCTTTTTCAACAAGGCCTTGGAAGGCGACGCCACAAACACGCACTCGGCATGTTCAGCGGCAAACTGCTTGCCACGGCTGGAGGCTCCGGCCTGGTACAGCACCGGCGTACGCTGCGGCGATGGCTCACAGAGGTGAATGCCGGGCACCTGGAAATGCTCGCCGACATGCTGGATCTCATGGATTTTGCTCGGATCACTGAATACCCGGCGCTCACGGTCACGCAAGATCGCGCCGTCTTCCCAGCTGCCTTCCCAGAGCTTGTAGCAAACCTCCAGGTATTCCTCGGCGAAGTCGTAGCGCGAGTCGTGGGCCGTCTGGGTTTTTTGCCCGAGATTCTTGGCCCCGCTTTCCAGGTATGAGGTCACGATGTTCCAGCCGGCACGGCCCTTGGTCAGGTGATCAAGCGTGGACAGACGCCGGGCGAACGGGTACGGGTGCTCAAACGACAACGACGCAGTCAGGCCAAACCCCAAATGCTCAGTGACCATCGCCATGGGTGGAATCAGTTGCAGCGGGTCATTGACGGGCACTTGCGCCGCCTGACGAATCGCTGCCTCGCCGTTGCCGCGATAAACATCGTAAATGCCCAGCACGTCGGCGATAAACAAGCCGTCAAACTTGCCGCGCTCGAGGATTTTTGCCAGATCGGTCCAGTATTCCAGGTCCTTGTATTGCCACGAACGATCACGCGGGTGCGCCCACAGGCCGGGCGACTGGTGGCCCACACAGTTCATGTCGAAAGCGTTGAGACGAATTTCACGGGACATCTGTTTACTCCTGAAGCTGAGGCGGTATGACGCCGTTCAAACGGTAGTTACCAATAATCCGGGCCTGCCAGCGCAAGGGTTCGCGGCCTTCCAGAGAAGGCGACGGCGAACGGCTGCCAGTGAGTTCTTGCTGCACGTTGCCCACCGCCTGCAACGCTTCGGCGCTGGCGAGCACGGCTTCGGCCGTCGCCACCAGGGTCTCGGCAGCCGGGCCAACAAAGTGTTGCGCACGCAGATATAGGGCTTCGGCCACGTCGAGGCGAATGTTCAGGTCGCCAAACTTGCCGATGATGTACGGGTCGTCCACGGCCTTGCTTAAGCCGCTGAGCGCCCACGGTTGGGCCTGTTCGCGAACGAATGTGAGGGTCTTCTCCAGGCCTTGTCGGGCCAGACGCAGGTCTTCGGCCGCTGCTGCAAGCTGGTTGGGCAAAGCGATTGCCGGGCTGTTCATGGTGGTGAGTCCTCTATCAGTTCCAGGCATGGCGTGGAGGCAGAATGCCGTTGAGCAGACGATTGCCGATCAGGTGGTATTTCCAGCGCGCCGGGTCATGCAGGGTGTGAGTGCGGGCGTTGCGCCAAAAGCGGTCGAGGTTGTGTTTGCCGAGCACCGAGCGCGTACCGGCCAGCTCGAACAGCTTGCTGCTGGCGAGCAAGGCGATCTCGGCTGAAAGCACTTTGGCCTGAGCCACAATCACCGAGGCTTCAGCCACGCTCTCTTCGCTGGGCGAGCGCAACGCATGGTCAATGGCCCGCCCGGCCTTGGCCAGAATCGCGTCGGTGCCGTGCAGGCGCCATTGCAAATCGCCAATCGCGGCAATCGTGTAAGGGTCTTGCCAGCCGTGATCCAGCTGGCTGTCGACCCACGGGCGGGACAACCGCGCATGAATCAGCGCCTGTTCAAAGGCGCCATGGGCAATGCCGGTGTCCACTGCCGCCTGAATGATTTGCGAGATCGGACCGTCTGCCGTGGGCTCTTCAAAGGCTTTGTACGCCGGGATCACGGCACTCAATGGCACGCGCACGCCTGCCAGTACCGCACCACCACTGGCGGTGGTGCGTTGGCCGAAACCGTCCCAACTGTCAATGATGGTCAGCCCCGGATTGTCGCGCTCGACGAAGGCGATAAAGGGACGATTCTGTTCATCCACGCCCACCGCCGGGACGATATGGGCGAACAGTGCACCGGTGCAGTAAAACTTCTCACCGTCGACCACAGCATGCTCGTCTTCAAAGCGGATCCGGGTCTGAAAGGCGCCGACATTTTTGCTCTTGGATTCTGAAAAGGCGTTGCCGAAACGCCAGCCCTCCAGGGCTTTGCCGTAGTAGTAACGCTTTTGCTCTTCGCTGCCGGTGTGCAGCAGGATATCCAGCACGCCCAAGTGGTTTTGCGGGATTTGCCCCAGGGACGAGTCGGCAGCCGAAATGATCTTGATCACCTCGGCAACGGTGACATACGACACCCCGGCCCCACCGTAGGCCTTGGGCACCGTAATGCCCCACAGGCCACTGGCGGCAAACAGATCCAGCTCGGCCACCGGCAAACGCCGGTCCCGGTCACGCACCGAGGCTTCTTCAGCAAAACGCACCGCCAGGGCTTTGGCGATCTCGATGGCCTCGGCATCCGAGGCGATCACATGGGCCTTGGCAGGGGGTGATACAGAAATGCTCATGGGCAGACTCCAATCCAGTGGAAAACACTGAAGTCCCCATTGCACAGGTCGTGCCGTTTTTAAATATCGTTATAAATCAGATAGTTATTAAATTTAACGTTGAACAGATAACAACAACTCACGTGCAATCTGTCCACTTGCTGTTGGCTAAGCAACAGTTGCCATAGCAACACATACCTGTAGGACCGAGCTCGCCTCGCGATCTTTTGATCTTCAAAAAAGATCGCAAGGCAAGCCCGGAGCGGTGCTGTTGGATTGGCGTACAACGTGTTAATCCACTGTTGCAAAGCCAACAGTTGAGCTGACAAAAAAGCATCAAACGCCCGAATTATCGGCTTGCGATTTGACGGCACAGAGTGTGCAACGGACATGCCAGTGACCTTTATTTATGCAGGAGCATTGTCATGAGTCAAAACCCTCTGTCCGTCGGCACCGACTACGAAACGCTGGCCAATCGTTTTCGCCCACTGTTCCGGCAAATCGCCGCCGGGACGGTGGAGCGCGAGCAGGCGCGCGACCTGCCTTTTGAGCCGATTCGCTGGCTGAAAGAAGCCGGGTTTGGCGCTGTGCGGGTGCCCGTGGAGTTCGGCGGCGCGGGGGCTTCAATCAGCCAGTTGTTCCAGTTGCTGATTGAACTGGCTGAGGCCGACTCGAACATTGTGCAATCGCTGCGTGGCCATTTTGCCTTTGTCGAAGACCGCCTCAACGCCCCACCAAGCCCGGCGCGTGATGCCTGGTTTGCGCGTTTTGTAGCGGGGGATCTGGTGGGCAACGGCTGGACCGAAATCGGCGCGGTTAAAATCGGCGAGGTCATCACCAAAGTGCGCCCGGAAGGCGAGAATTTTGTGCTCAACGGCGCCAAGTATTACAGCACCGGCAGCATTTTTGCCGACTGGGTGGACGTCTACGCGCAGCGCTCGGACAACGGCGCCGATGTGATTGCCATCGTCGATGCCCGTCACTCAGGCGTCAGCCACAGCGATGACTGGGACGGCTTTGGCCAGCGCACCACCGGCAGCGGCACGTCGCTGTATGTCGAGGTACCGCTGAGCGCCGAGCAGGTGATCCCGTTCGAAACCCGCTTCAAATACCAGACCGCGTTTTACCAGTTGGTCTTGCTGGCAGTGCTGGCCGGGATTGGCCGTGCCGTGGAGCGCGATGTGGCCCATGAAGTGCGCACCCGCAAGCGCGTGTTCAGCCAGGGCTCTGCCGATACCACCCACGGCGACCCGCAAATACAGCAGGTGGTGGGGCAAATCTCGGCACAGGTCTACGCCGCCGAAGCGGCCACCCTGCGCTCGGCCGAACCGCTGCAGCGCGCTTACCTTGCGCGTTTTGCCAACGATGCCGAAGCCGAACGCCAGGCCAATATCGACGCCGAAATTGAAACGTCCAAGGCTCAGGTCGTGGTCTCGGAACTGGTACTGCGGGCAACCACCGACCTGTTCAATGCACTAGGTGCCTCGGGGGTCAGCATCAACAAATCGCTGGACCGTCACTGGCGTAATGCCCGCACCGCCGCTTCGCATAACCCGTGGATCTTCAAGGCGCGGATCATCGGCGACTGGGTGGTCAACGGCATCGAACCCAAATACGTCTGGCAGATCGGCAACAGCGTAAAAAGCTAAAAGACGTAGTCGCTGACGAGGCACGAGGCTGCGATGCGGGCCGCAGGACCGCCTTCAGAGGGGTCGCTTCGCAACCCAACGCAGCCTCGTTTCTCGGCAGCGACTACAGGTTTTGCAAGGTTCAAACGTGGGTCAAATACCAGCGCCAGTCCTGCTCACCCACTTCAGCGTTGAACAGCCGGTACTCCTGCCACTTGATCGCCAGGTAGACCTTGATAAACCCCTCCCCCAACGCTTCCCGTGCCCAGCTTGAGCGCTCCAGTGCCAACAGCGCAGTGAGCCAGTCGGTGGGCAGAAAGTCAGTCGCCTGCTCATAGCCATTACCTACAATCGGCGCCCCCGGATCGATCTGCTGACGGATGCCGAGATGGATCCCTGCCAGCAACGCAGCCGCCGCCAGATACGGGTTGGCGTCGGCGCCGCAGATACGGTGCTCGATGTGCCGACTCTGCGCAGGGCCACCGGGCACGCGAAATGACACGGTGCGGTTGTTCACCCCCCAACTCTTGGCCAGTGGCGCATAACTGCTGGCCTGAAAGCGCCGGTACGAGTTGGCGTGAGGGCAAAAGATCGCCAGCGAATCCGTCAGGGAGTGCATCATCCCGCCGATGGAGTGACGCAGCAGCGGCGTACCGTGCGGGTCATCACTGGCGTAGAGGTTATGCCCCTGTTCATCGGCCATACTCACGTGCAGGTGCAAACCGCTGCCTGCCTGATCGCTGAACGGCTTGGCCATAAAACAGGCCTGTAGCCCGTGCTTGTTGGCCACCCCTTTGACCAATCGCTTGTAGCGCACGCCTTCATCGATGGCCTGCAGTGCGTCGAAACGATGCTCAAGGGTCAGCTCGACCTGACCGGGCGCGTACTCGGAAATCGCCGTGCGCACCGGCAAGCCTTGCGCTTCGCAGGCGGCATACAGGTCGTCCAGAAACGGCTGTAGCTGCTCCAGCTCGTAAATCCCGTAGACCTGCGGCACCTGCGGGCGCACGCCATTGGCTTGCAGTGCCGGTTGCGGGCGGCCATTGGCGTCACGTTGGCGGTCGAGCAAATAAAACTCCAGCTCAACCGCCATCACCGGGTGGTAACCGTCGGCCTTGAGCCGGTCAATGGTCTGCGCAAGCACATGCCGGGGATCGGCCGGGGCCGCTGGCAAGCCCTGCTCGGGGTGCATGCTCACCTGCAACTGGCCGGTCGGCGAGGTGCGCCAGGGTTGCACGGTCAGGCTGCCGGGCAACGGGTACGTCCAGCAGTCCGCGTCGGCCACGTCCCAGACCAGCCCGGTGCCTTCAACGTCTTCACCCTGGAGGGTCAACGCCAGAATCGAACTGGGCAGCGGTCGCCCGTTGTCGTAAATGGCCAGCAGTTCATCACGGTGCAGCAACTTGCCACGCGGCACGCCGTTGGCGTCGATCAGGAACAGCTCGATGCTGCGCACCTGCGGGTTGGCAGCCAAAAAGGCTTCAGCTTCTTTTCTATCGGCAAACTGCATATCAAACCTCGTGAGTAGCGACGCGGGCACCCGGCAGCGCCAGCAAGGTGCTTAGCGCCTGATCCAGTTCGCCAATTAAACGTTCGACGTCCTCCGCGCTGGTGGACGGACAACACAGGGTCATGTTGTGGAACGGCGTGATGAGGATCCCGCGGTTGATCAGGTACAGGTGCAAGGCCATTTGCAGGCTGTCATGGAACGCCGCCTCGGCTTGCGCGCCGGTTTTGGGGGGCACGGCACAAAACTGGAACTCGCAGCGCGCGCCCAACTCCGTCACCGACCAGTGCAGGCCGTGCTTTTTAAACACTCCCCGCAGCCCTTGGGCCAGGTCGGCTGCCAGCGGCAAGATGTGCTGGTAGGCCTGTTCGGTCATGACCTCCTGCAAATTGGCGCGCATGCAATGCATGGCCAGGGCATTGGCTGACAAGGTCGTGCCCATGCCGCTGTGGCCATGCCCGGTGCTTTGCTCAGCGTTTTGTTGTTGCACGGCCTGCATCCCCGCCGCGACTGCTTGGGTAAACCCGAATACCGCGCAGGGCACGCCCCCTGCAATCGGCTTGCCGACCACAAAAAAGTCCGGCTGCAAGTCCCACAAGCGGGTACAACCGCCCATGCCGGTGGAGATTGTGTGGGTTTCATCGATGATCAGCAGGCTGCCATAGCGGCGCGTCAGTTCACGGCACTTTTGCATAAAGCCGTCTGCGGGCAGGACCATGCCGATATTGGTCATCGCCGGTTCGCACAACAGCGCGCAGACATCGCCCTGCGCCAGCGCCGCCTCAAGGGCGTCGACGTCATTGAACGGGATCGACCGGCTGTACTGGGTCAGGTCATAGGCCTGGCCGACCAGACCGGAACGATGCACCGTGGCGCCCTCGCGGTTACGCACCATCACGTCATCCACGGTGCCGTGGTAGCAGCCGTCGAACACCAGCAGTGTCTTGCGTTGGGTGATCGCCCTCGCCCAGCGCACCACGTAGCGGTTGGCATCGGTGGCCGTGGCGGTCACTTGCCAATACGGCAAGCCAAAGCGCTCGGCAAGCAGCTCGCCGCAGACCACTGCATCTTCGCCGGGGAGCATCGTGGTCAGGCCTCTGTGGGCTTGTTCGACCATGGCGCGGGCAATCGGCTCGGGAGAATGCCCGAACATGCTGCCGGTATCGCCCAGGCAAAAATCGACGTATTCATGACCGTCCACATCGGTGAAACGTGCGCCTTTGGCCTGCTGCACAAACAGCGGCGTGGGCATTGACCAGTCACTCATCCAGTGCATCGGCACGCCGTTATACAGGTTGGCACGGGCCCGCTCTGCCAGCGCAATCGACTTGGGGTTGTTCTGGATGAAACGCTCGCGTTCGGCCGCTGCGAACACTTCAACCGCTGCTTCGCTAATTCCACTGATCGACATGCTTAAGTCCTTTTTGCTGCGTGTTGTTGTTAGTTGCCAGCCGAGAGGCCGCAATCGATGGCCAGGTCGGCGCCGGTAATCGAGCGCGCACCGGGCTGGCTCAAGAAAAACGCCAGTTCGGCTATTTCTTGCGCCTGAATAAAACGGGCACGCGCGCCCTGCGGGTACTTGTCCAGCAAGGCCCGGTAATAGCCTTGTGTATCGCCCTGGCCGTATTGCTCGGCCTGAAACCTGAGCATCGGGGTCTCGATATCGCCGGGGGAAATCGCATTGCAGCGCACGCCAAAGGGCGCCAGATCCAGCGCCAGGGTTTTGCTCAGCAACGTCACCCCGCCTTTACTGGCGCAATACGCGGCGGCGTTTTTATTGCCTTGGCGTCCGGCATCGCTGGAAATATTCACGATGCTGCCTTCAGATTCCTTTAAATACGGGATGGCCGCAGCGCACATAAAAAAAGTGCCCTTGAGGTTCACATCCAGCACCAGATCAAAGTCTTCTTCGCTGCATTCCTCTACCGGGCCTTCACGCCAGACACCGGCGGCGTTGATCAGCACATCCACACGCCCCATGGCCGCCACCGCAGCGGCAACCACCGCCTTACACGCCGCAGGGCGGCGAATATCGGCTTGGCAGTCAACCTCTAAAGCCGTGAGATCGGTGGCGAAGACCTTGCAGCCCTGCTTCCTAAAATGCTCAACCAGCGCCCGCCCGACGCCGCCTGCGGCACCGGTCACCAACACTGAAACAGTGGACTCAGACATTCAGGGCGCCTTGTTTTCGATCAGACAGTTGCCGCCATCCACCACCAGCACTTCGCCGGTGATGTAGCTGGCCTCGGATGACGCCAAAAACGCCACGGCGCTGGCCACTTCTCGCGGGTCGCCTGCGCGGCCTATGGGCACGTAGCGTGCAGCTTCAGCTTCTTCTGGCGTACTGGATCCGGTGGCGATCCAGCCGGGGGCCACCGCATTGACGGTAATGCCGTGGCTGGCTACTTCCAGGGCCAGCCCCATGTTCATCCCGAGCATGCCGGCCTTGGCCGCGCTGTAAGCCGACTCGCCGGGGTTGCTGCCGCGCGTGCCGGTGGTCGAGCTGATATTGACGATGCGCCCGTAGCCACGGGCTTTCATGCCCGGCAACACGGCGCGGGTGAGCAAAAAGGCGCTGGTCAGGTTGCGCGCCAGCGACAGGTTCCAGGTGTGCAAATCCATGCTTGCCAGTTCACTGAACGGTTCCGGGCTGCCTTGCATGGCCATGCCGGCGTTGTTCACCAGAATATCGATGCGCCCCCAGAGGCTTTCGGCCCATTGCCCCAGCTCGCGCACCTGAGTTTCATCGGTCAGATCTGCGACCCGGCCGTGGGCGTCAAAGCCTTCTGCACGCAGCTCTGCGACCCGCTCAGCAATGCGCGGGCTGCTGGCAGTAATGATCAGCTTGACCCCGGCCGCCCCCAGCCTGCGGGCAATGGCCATACCGATGCCGCGTTCGCTACCGGCGCCACTGACGAGCGCGACGCGCCCCTGATCATTCGCGTTGAACATGCTGCGCTCCACCTGCGGTTGTGATGGGACTGGAATTTAGGTTCATAAAGCTGATAAAAAAAGACGATTATCATCAACAAAACTGACAACCCATGGCCTTTACCAGCGAAACACTCAAGGTATTCCTCGCCGTCGTCGACAGCGGTTCGTTTTCTGCGGCAGCGCGCAAGCTCGGGCGTGTGCCTTCAGCGGTGAGCATGGCGGTGTCACAACTGGAGGCCGAACTGGACCTGGTGCTGTTCGACCGCTCGACCCGAAAAGCCATCCCGACACCCGCTGCCAGAGCATTGGAGCCGCAGGCCAGGCAGGTCGCCAGCCAATTGAACCTGCTCGATGCCCACGCCTTGCAACTGCATCAAGGGCTGGAGCAACGCTTTATCGTGGCCATGGCCCCGGAGCTGCAAACCGGGGTCTGGAGCCGCCCGCTGGCGACGCTGGCCAAAGAATTTCCCACCCTGGAAATCGAGATCCGCTCGGCTTCGCAGTCCCAGGCCATCCGCATGCTGCACGAGGGCACGGTGCAACTGGCGCTGGTTTTTGAGCGTCCGGGTATTGATGAGCGCGAAACCTTTCTCGAGGCCGGCAGCCAGTTGCTGGTGGCCGTGGTGTCGCCAGACCATCCTGCGGGTGGCGAGCAAAAAAGCCCGCTGCGTGAAGAAGAGCTGGTCAACACCCGGCAGATTATCGTCGCCACCGACGAGCCCACCGGCTCCGACCCGCGGGTGGTGCTGTCACGCCGTGTGTGGTTGAGCGACAGCTACCTGGCGACCCTTGATCTGGTACAAGCCGGAGTTGGCTGGGCGTGGTTACCGCGACCGTTGGTGCAACCCTTGATTGCAACCGGAGCCCTGACCGAAGTGGTGTTTGACAACATGGCCAGCCAGATGCGCTTGTGGGTCGACATCGTCTGGGTCAAAAACCGCCCGCTGGGGTTAGGTGCCAGCCGCTACCTGGCGCTGATGCGCGAGATGGTCAACAGCGAACCGCGCCGCTCGTAGCTCGGCACCACCGTCACCTGCTCTGCCGCCCCGTCTTCAACGCCGCGCTGTCGCGTAGCAAACAGGCCACCGATAATCGACAGCATCACCCAATCGGTTCCCTCTCCTTCGGGAGAGGGACTCTTGGATCAAAAGATCGCGAGGCAAGCTCGCTCCTACAGAGGGGTTATGTGCCTCGCTCGAAAATCGCGCCTTCGATGCCCAGCACTTCGCGGGTGTCGGCATAGATGCCCACGCCCTTCTCCCAGACTTTTTTGATCGCGCCATCCGCGCAGCGAATGCGATAGCTCAATTCAAACGGTTCGCAACGCGTCAGGGCGTATTGCACTTCGCGCCAGACGTAATCGGCATCCTGTTCCAGGATCAAGCTGTTGTAGGTGAATTCATGGTTGTCCACCAGACGCTCCGGCGGGTAGCCGGTCAGGCGCAAGCACCCGGCGCTGACAAACTCCATGGTCCAGTCGCGGTTGTTGCGCCCGCGATAGATCAACCCCGGCATGCTGTCGAGCAAACTCGCGCTGCTGCGCTGGCTGGCTTGCAGGGCAATCTCGCGGCGTTTGTGCGCGGTGACGTCGCCTGCCACCAGATAAAACCCGCCAGGCCCACGCTTGAGGCTTACCTCCAGCCAGCGCAATTCGCCTGAGGGGTGAACAAAGCGCAAGCGCTGGCTGAACGTGGTGGCCGGGCGCCGTTGCAGTTCCAGCAGGGCCTGACGCCATAACGAGCGGTCTTCACGGTGCACGTAGTCGATCAGGTTGCGCTGCGCCGACGGCTGGTCCATCAACTCGACCCAGGCCCGATTGAAGTGAACGATTTGCCCGTTGTCGCGAAGCTCCAGCAGCGCCGACGCAAAACCATCCATCAGCGCCCAAGACAGCACCTGCGGCTGTGTTTCTCGTCGTTCCATCATTTAGTGACGCTCCTCGGACCGGTTCGATGCACCGTTGTGCACCCACGCCGCCAGTTCGAGGCGTGAGTGCAGGCTGAGCTTTTGCAGCAGGTTCTTCACGTAGATTTTCACCGTGCCGTCGCTGATCCCGAGTTTGCGGCCGATCTGTTTATTGCTCATGCCCGCCGCAATCAGCGCCAGAGTCTGGCCTTCGCGCTCGGTCAGGTGACTTGTATCCAACGGATCGCACGCACTCAGCGCCTCGTTTTGATCGGCAAGCAAAGCAATCAAGGTGGAATCCAGAACAATCGCACCCTTGTTGCAATTGCGCATGTAGGCCAGCAAGGCATCGGGTTCGGTTTCTTTGAGCACATAACCGTTGGCGCCCAAGCGCAAGGCACTGAGCAATTCGCTGCGGTCCATGGACGCGGTCAGCACCACGATCTGGCACTCCAGGCGCAACTGGCGCAGTTCGTCGAGCACTTGCAAGCCGCTCAGGCCGGGCATGTGCAAATCCAGCAGGACTTGCTGCGGTGCCAGGCTGACGGCGAGGTTGATGCCCTCGCGCCCACTGGCAGCCTGCCCGACCACTTCGAAGTCGTCACTGGCACTGAACAGCTGCGCCAGGCCCTTGCGAAACAGCGGATGGTCATCGATCAGCAATAAGGTGGTGCTCTGCATCGAAATTCCCCTCTGGCACGTCTGGATGGCCGACCAGCGCAAGGTGCACACGCACCCCGTGCGGGCGGATGGCGTCGATGCTCAAACGCGCGCCAATGCTGGCCGCCCGTTCGCGGATGATCGCCAGACCAAAATGGTTTTCTTCACCGGATGCAGGGCTCAGGCCGATGCCGTCGTCTTCGACCGACACCGATACTTCGCCGCCCTGGCTTTGCCGCAGTTCAATGCGCACATGCCGCGCGTGCGAGTGGCGCACTGCATTGGCCAGCGCCTCGCGGATGATCTGCAGCACCTGCAATTCGGTTTCCGCGCTCAAGGCGTTGTCGGCCAGGCGGTTATCCAGCTCGAAGACGATGATGCAACGCCGGGAAAACTCTGCCACCGAGTCTGCCAGGGCCTGGCGCAACGAGCGCCCGTCCATGGTCAGGCGGGCGCTGGTGATCAGTTCGCGCACCTGGCGCTGTAACTGGCTCAAACCGCTGCGCAGTTCCTGGAGCACCACGCCCGCCTGCTCAGGCGTGTTGATTTGCGCGTGCAGCACCCGCGCCTGAAACGATAGATAACCCAACTGCTGGGCCACGGAGTCGTGCAGCTCGCGGGCCAGGGCCGCGTGCTGCGAGGTGGCCTGCTTGCGCTGTTGCTCCCGGCTGTAGC